>CATPBF010000139.1 GCA_955652585.1 Candidatus Dormiibacterota bacterium
CATGCGGACCCGATCGCTCAGATCGTCGACCTGCTTGAGGATGGCGAGCAGATCCTTACGTCCCCGAAGGCGCAGGTAGTGCTCGAGCTCGAGCGAGCGGTCGAAATGGTCGACGATGGCGCGCTTGCCGCCACCGGTGACCATGATCACCTCTTCGATGCCGCTGGCCACCGCCTCCTCCACGCTGTACTGGATGGCGGGCTTGTCGACCAGGGGCAGCATCTCTTTTGGCTGAGCCTTGGTGGCGGGCAGAAATCGGGTGCCGAGCCCGGCCGCGGTGATGATGGCTTTGCGAACCGCCGACCTCGTCACGTACGACAATCTAATGTGTGGCGACAGCAGACCGCATTCAGCCTGGGCTCGAGAGCCGCTTCGAGCGCGTAGTCGACAAGCGTTTGATCACCCGGCATGTCGGCGGCAAGGGCATCTTTGCGACCCCCGCCATGATCGGTCTCATGGAAGGAGCCAGCCACAAATGCGTCGAGGACCTGCTGCCGGAGGGGTACACATCGGTCGGCTATGAGGTGCACGTACGCCACCTGGCGCCGGCGGCTCCGGGCAGCACCGTTGTCGTCACCGCGAAGTTGACCGAGGTCAAAGGCAACAAGCTCTACTTCGACGTGGCGTGCCACCAGGGCGACGTGCTGCTGGGTTCGGGCAGCCACAAGAGGGCCATCGTCCCCGCCAACTTCTAAAGGGACTTTGGTTTCTTGCGCTTGTCGGCGATGTGCAGGGCAAGCTTTTTCAACCCGGGATTGACGGCGATCACCTTCGGCCCGCGCACTTTTTTGTCCCGTGCTTTGACGTGCGCGCTCTCCCGCGGTTCGATCCTGTCGAGGTCGTCAGTCATCCACCTATCATTGACCGAGCGTTGAGGGAAGTCGAGGCAAATCAGACGGCTGGCATCACGCCCAGCTCCATAGAGGCCGCCGCGCGGGACCTCACCCAATACCTTCCCCCCACCCCGCTTCAGTACTCGCGCGCGTTCACCGACAAAGCGCGCTGCTACGTCCACATCAAGATCGAATCGATCCAGCCCATCCGCGCCTTCAAGGTGCGGGGAGCGCTCACCAAGGTGATGCGCCTTCATCCCGAGGAGCGGTCGGCGGGCGTCATCACGGCATCAGCCGGAAACCACGGCCAGGGCGTCGCCTACGCCGCGGCAGCCTTCAAGATTCCCGCCACCGTTTTCGTCCCAGAAACGGCCAATCAGCTCAAGGTCGAAGCGATCCGGCGGCTCGGCGCTGAGGTGGTGCCCGCGGGCCGCAACTACAACGACGCCTACCTCGAGGCGATGCGACACGTGGAGCGTGGCGGCGCGACCTTCGTGCACGCCTTCGACGACCCCGACGTGATCGCCGGGCAGGGATCGATCGCGGTGGAGCTGCTCCGCGATCTCGAGGACGTGGACACGGTGCTGGTGCCGATCGGCGGCGGCGGGCTCATCGGGGGCATCGCGCTCTACCTGAAGGAGAAGCGGCCCCGCGTGAAGGTAATCGGCGCCGAGCCGGCGGGAGCCGACGGCATGCGGCGCTCGCTGGCGGCGGGCAGGATCGTGACGCTCGACCGGGTCAACACCATCGCGGACGGGCTCGCCGCCTCGGCTCCGGGCAAGCTCACGTTCGAGCTCGCGAAGCGCTACGTGGACGAGGTCGTGCTGGTGGAGGAAACCGAGATGCTCCGCGCGATCCGGCTGCTGTTCGAGTGGGAGCACCTGCTCGCCGAGCCCGCCGGGGCGGCCGCCCTGGCCGCGCTCCTTTACCACTACAGTCCAGGCCCGAACGAGAAGGTGGTCGTCGTGCTGTCTGGGGCCAACGTCACCGACGAGGTCATGATCCGCGCCCTCAAGTCGCGCTGACCGCGTTACGCTGACACCGTTTTGCGACGGCCGGATTTGGGGGTAGACGGATGAAGGCTTATGTCTTGATCAACGCGTCGCCCGGGCGGGCGATCGAGGTCGCGAAGAAGATGGAGGGCGTCCGCGGCATCACAGCGGCCGACGCGATCACCGGCGAGTACGACGTCATCGCGGTTTGCGAGGCGCCGGATGTCAACTCGATCGGTTCGTTGATCGTAGAGAACATCCAGAAAATCGAGGGCGTCTTCAAGACGGTCACCTGCCTGGCAGTCAAATAGATTCGTAATTAGATAGATCGGTCGCCAGCAGGCCCGATTTAGTTGGGCCGCCACCTAAACGTGCAACTACAAGTCGCCCCCACGCGTGGCCGGGAGTCCGCGGTGAGGCCTGCCTCACCGCGTTCAAAATCGAGGGCGTCTTCAAAACCGTTACGTGTCTGGCGGTGAAATAGCCTCAGGCTCGCGAACCGGTGTGACCCCGGGCAGCTCGGACAACCAACCGGACATTTGCGGCATTGCTTGCTCGAAGCTGCCGACCGATGGCGACCACGTGAGCTCGCGGCGGGAATGCGAGTCGTCGACCAGGTGGGGCTTGCCCACCACGTCCACCGCATAGACGCTGGGCCACACGGGCGCGCTGCGCGACGCCGTCGCTTCCGCGGCCATGGCGCGCATGTACGCCAGGTCATGCGGCAAGCTCACGATGTCCGCGCTGACGCCGGCCGCGCGGGAGCATGACTCCAGGAGGTCTCGCCAGGTGGCATCGAAGCCGCCCACGAGGTAGCTCTTCCCAGGGCGGCCACGGTCGGCGGCGGCCAGGCTGGCACGCCCGACATCTTCGGCGGCAATGAACGTCTGCATGACCCGGCCGCCGCTCGGCAGCCACACGCGGCCGTGCGCGAGCGACCCCATCAATCTCGGCAACATCCAGTCCTCGCCCAGCCCGAAAATCCTCGCGGGGCGGAGAACCACGACCTCGAGATCCTGTGCGTTGTCGAGCAGCCAGCTCTCCTCGAGGAGCTTGAGCTTTTCGTACGGGTGCACCGGATGGACCCTTGACTTCTCAGTGATCCGCGCCGGGTTGTCAGGCCCGTAGACATCTGCCGTCGACACGTGAACGATTCGCCGCACGCCTGCGAGCCGCGCTGCCGCGACGACCCGCTCGAGCAGCTGTGGGGTCTCGCGCCTGTATCGCAAGCGGTAAGCCGGCGACCAGGTCTCCGTGCAGTAGTGCACCACCTCGACGGTTCTGATCGCGTCGGCCAGCGTCTCGTCGTCGGCATCTGCGTGCAGCTCGATGACGGGCGCTTCGACCGCCAGGGCCTTCGAGACGTGGTTGCCGAGGAACTCCCCAGCGCCAATCACAAGATGCAAAGCCACCGGATTAAAGCACGGGGTGCTCCAGGCGAGCCCGGTGGCCTGTCTGGGAATTAGCTCGCCAAGGCGCGGCCTCGGCGGCCGGAGCCAAGGAGCCGACGAGCGCGCACAGGAGGCGACGCCGGCTTCAGCGCAGGCCGGCCGACTAGGCCGATGAATTGGCGGGCGGTTTCCCGGACTGACTACTAGAGGTCTTAGGGCGACGACCTCGGGTCCGCTGAAGGCCGGTGGTGATGGCGCGCTGGACGTTGTCGACGACCTGGGCGACCTTCTGCCCCACGGACCACCAGGCGGGCGGGTCGGGCCTGACGAGCGCGCCGACCGTCACATCGACCCGACTGAATGGGCGCAGCACGTCCGTCCCTCGCACCGCGACTGGAGAGATCGGCACGCCGGCCTGCAGGGCAAAGTGGCCGATCCCAACCTTCAAAGGTCGCAGCCCGCGCCCTCGGGAATAGCGTCCCTCGGGGAAGATGAGGACGACTCCGCCTCGCTCCAGGATCTGGTAAACGGTGCGCAGGCCCGCCTCGTCGAGCTCGCCGCGATGTGGAGAGATTGGGAACACTCCGATCAGCGGCAGCAGTCGGCGTTTCCATGCTCGGTTGAAGACTGTTTCGCGCTTCGCCATCGTGTAGATCATTGGAGCCGCTGGAAAGAACGGGATGATGAAAGCCGGGTCGAACCAGGCCTGGTGATTGGCGGCGATGATGTATGGCGGGGAGGGAACGTTCTCGAGCCCGGTGATCGTGAGCCGGAACAGATGCAGGACCAGCCACCGGACGATCCGCCGGATCAGCCTGTACAGACGTGGCGGATGCGCGGGGTCGGGATGTACGAGGG
>CATPBF010000140.1 GCA_955652585.1 Candidatus Dormiibacterota bacterium
CGATCAGCTCGATGTTCTCCTCTTCCAGCAGCTTTTTCGCGAGCTCGAGTGGGTTGGCGATGGTCGCCGAGGCGCAGATGAAGGTGGGGCTCGAGCCGTAGAAAGCGCAGATGCGCTTGAGCCGGCGGATGACGTTGGCGACCTGGCTCCCAAACAGCCCTCGATACGTGTGCAACTCGTCGATGACGACGAAATCGAGGGTCGAGAACAGCCGTCGCCAGCGCGTGTGGTGCGGAAGGATGCCCGTGTGCAGCATGTCCGGATTGGTCATCACGACGTGTCCCGCCTCACGGATTGCGGTGCGGCGCCCCGGTGCGGTGTCACCGTCGTAGGTATCGACCCGCACATCGATTGGCAGGCCGAACTTGAGGGCGCTCAGCTCCGCCAGCTGGTCTTGAGCCAGCGCCTTGGTCGGAAACAGATAGAGCGCACGCCTCTCGTGGTTGTCGAGCAGCCGCTGTAGAACCGGGAGGTTGTAACAGAGGGTCTTGCCGCTGGCCGTGGGCGTGACCACGACCAGATGGCGGCCGCTGCGGACTGCTCGGTAGGCATCCGCCTGATGGGTATACAGCCGCTCGATGCCCCGGGCGGCGAGGGCCGCCACGAGCTCCGGCCGCATATCGGGGGGCAGGGGGGCAAACTGGGCGGCTGCGGCGGGAATGACGTGATCGAGCGTCACGTCCCCCGGGAAGTCGGAAGCATTGAAGGCTGGAGAGGTGGGCACCACGCGTCGCGGAGACTATACGAACATCCGTTTGGAGTCAAGCGCGATCCCGCAAATGCCTAGGAGCCCGGCCGAGATACCTTCCAGCGCTGGCCTTCGGCCGTGTCCGTGACCGCCACACCCATGGCGGCGAGCTCGAGGCGCAAGCGATCGGCCACTGTGAAATCCCTGGCGGCGCGTGCGTCCTCACGTTGCTCGAGCAAGACTCCAGCGCCCGCCGGCAAATCGAGATGCGGAGCGCCCCGGCCGAGGTCCAACCCGAGCACCCGGTCCCATCGGAGCAGCAGGCGCGCCTTGTCACCTCCTGGCAGGTGCGAGCGCATGACCTCAGCCACCAGCGCCATCGCAGCAGGAAGGTCGAGATCGTCGGCGATCGCGGCACGGAAGCGAGCCTCGAATTCATCCGCCTCGTGCTCGGTCGATGGAGCGTCAGCGCCGGACGCCCAATCCGCAAACCTTTCGCGCATGTTCGCCACGGCCCGGTCCGCGCCGGCCAATCCATCTTGGCTGAAGTTGAGCTTGGTCCGGTACTTCGCCTGCAACGCCAGGTAGCGGAACGCAAGCGGATCGAACCCCTGCTCGGCGAGCTCGGTGATCCGAAAGAAGTTGCCCGCCGACTTCGCCATCCTCGAACCGGCGAGGAGCAGAAGGCCGCCGTGCATCCAGTGGTTCACCACGCGATGTCCCGTGACGCCTTCCGACTGAGCGAGCTCGGCCTCGTGGTGAGGGAACACGTTGTCCGCGCCGCCGGTGTGGACGTCGAACCTCTCGCCCAGAAGTGACATCGACATCGCCGAGCATTCGATGTGCCAGCCCGGGAAGCCCGGGCCCCATGGGCTGGGCCAGACCTGGAGGCGGTGCTCGCCCGCCGCCTTCCACAACGTGAAGTCGCCGGGGTGCCGCTTGCGAGGGTCGACCTCGCCCCTCGATCCGGCGAGCAGCTTGTCAATGCTGTTTCGAGACAGCCTTCCGTAGGCGGCGAAGCTGGCGATGTCGTAGTAGACGGTCCCGCCCACCTCGTACGCGTGCCCCTTGGCGATCAGCGTGGCGATCAGCTCGATCATCCGCGGGATGTAGTCCGTGGCCCTGGGGTTGTGATCGGGGGGGCGGATGTTGACGAGGGCGGCATCCTCCATGAACGCCTTCGTGTAGTACGCCGCGATCTCCTCGGGTGACTTGCTCTCCAGTCGCGCCGAGACGAGCATCTTGTCCTCGCCCCGGTCGAAGGTGTCGTCGGTCAGGTGCCCGACGTCCGTGATGTTCATCACCGTCTCGGTCCGAGACCCGAGGTACTCGAGGCTGCGGCGAAGGAGGTCAGGGAGCATGAACGTGCGCAGGTTGCCGATGTGGACGTACCGGTACACGGTGGGGCCGCACGAGTAGATCCGGACGACCCCCTGCTCCAGCGGGATCAAGGGCTCCTTCTGGCGGGTGAGGGTGTTGTAGAGGCGCACGGTCGTCATGAGATCGAATCTATGCTCCCAGTAATGCGTGCTCACAGGCTGGAAGGCAGATCGGCGGATGCCGGCGACATTAAAGGACGCGTACTCGTCCATGACCTCGGTCCCGACCTGCGCAAGGGCACCGTACTCACGCCCGGGCATCTGGATCGTGTTCGGCAGTTCGGTGAGGTCCACGTCGTCGAGATGGAGGCGGGCGACCTGCACGAGGATGTGGCCGCCCGGCGGCTTGCCGCAGCGCTGTCCGGCCCGAACCTGAAGCCACAGCCACCGGTCCAGAGTCAGGCGCGGCTCATCGCAACGAGGCGGGGCCTGTTGCGCGTCCGCGCCGAGCTCGTCGACGCGATCAACGCGCTGGGTTACGTCTCGGTGTTCACGCTGATGGACGGGCAGGCAGTGACCCAGGGCGAAGAGGTGGCCGGGTGCAAGGTCACGCCCGTAGCCGTATCCGGACTTCTAATTGACGAAGCCGAGCGCATCGCGCGCGAGCAGGGCCCGGTGATCGAGTTGCTTCCCTTTCGCCCCCTCCGTACGTTCGTCGTGGCCACCGAGCGCCTGAAACCGAAGGCGCGTGAGCTGTTCCGCGCGGCCGTCACCAGCAAGCTCGGCTGGTACGGGGCCGAGGTGCTCGCGGTGCGTGAGGTCGCGCGAAACTCGGAGGCGGTCGCAAGCGCTTACAGCGAAGCGGCGGCGATGGGCGCGGAGCTGGTTCTGTTCGCGGGCGCGTCAGCGATCGATCCGCTGGACCCGGCCTATGCCGAGCTCACGAAGGCTGGAGGCCACCTCCTGCAGCTGGGCGCCCCGATGCACCCCGGCAGCATGCTCTGGCTGGCGCGTCTGGGCGATGCGGCCGTGGTCGGCGTCGCGTCTTGCGCGGGCTTCGGCCGTTCGAGCTCGCTCGACCTCCTGCTGCCCTTCGTCTTCGCCTATGGGCGGGCCGACGCCAAGGACCTGCTGCGATTGGGCCACGGCGGCTTGATCGAATCGGCCGCCGGGCGGCGCTTTCCTCCGTACTCATGACCCCTGGCCTGAGGCGCGGCGTCGAATTGTTCAACAGCGGGCGCTACTGGGATGCTCACGAGGTCTGGGAGCACGAGTGGATGCCGGATCGCAAGGGACCCGAGGGAGGTTTTTACAAAGGCCTGATCCAGGTCGCGGCCGGCTGCCTGCATTACTCGCGGCGCAACCGCCGCGGGGCCGTCAACAAATGGCGGAGTGGCGCGGACTACCTGCGCCCGTACCTGCCCGAGCATGGTGGCGTCAGGCTGGCGCCGCTCGTGCGCTCGGTCGACAGCTTCCTCGACGCCATGGGCGGGCAGGGATGGCCCGAGCTGGTCATGCCGATAATCGCGTGATGGCCAAGCTGCCCGCGGAGTACTCCCGCACCAACCTATCCAGCGACCCGATCTACCGGTACCTTCGCATCACCAAGGGTGGGCCCGGCGGCGTGCCGGGAACGTCGGCGGAGCAGGACCTCGTCGACTCCGCGTGGCTGCAGCGCCTCCGCCGCATTCACCAGCTGCAGAGCGCATGGTGGGTGTTCGCGACCGCCGAGCACTCTCGATTTCAGCACGCCCTCGGCGCCATGCACCTGGCCGGTGAGTGGGCGCGGCATCTTTATCCTTCGCTCGCCGCGTGCTGCTTGGGCACGCCCTCGCCGGCGCTGGTCGAGGAGACCATGCGTATGGCAGGACTCCTGCACGATGTCGGCCACGGCCCCTTCGGCCACTTCTTCGACGAGAACTATCTCGACACATGGGGAATCGACCACGAGGTCATCGGGCGCGAGCTGATCACGGGGCCGCTGGCCGACCTGGTCGGCGGGCTCGGCGCGTCACCCAATGCCGATTTCGAGCCGCGTGAGCGCATCGATCCCCGCTGGGTGGCCTACCTCATCGCCGGGCCCGACCTCGCCGGTTTTGTCGCCCCTTCGTGGCTGGCCGCCCTGAAGCCGGCGCTCGTCGGCGCCTACTCCGCCGACAACATGGATTACGTCCCTCGCGATTCCTATATATGTGGTGTCGCCGCGGGACCCGTCGACGTCCAGCGGATCCTTCACTATTCCTTTATCTCTGAGCGCGGCCTGACCCTCCACGCCCATGCCGCCGAGGCGCTCTACATGTTCCTGAGCGCGCGGCTATACCTCTATCACCAGGTCTACTTCCACCGCACCGTTCGCCGCATCGACCTGCAGCTGCGCGAGGTGTTCCGTCCGACGGTGGAGCTGGTCCTGGGCGGCAATCCGCTCGAGCGGCTGGATGACTATTTGATGTTCACCGAGTGGGCCTTGCTCACGGAAGTCAACCGGTGGGCGTTGGGAGAAGGAGATGCGCGGCGGCGGGAGCTGGGCCAGGCATGGGCGGACGTGGTCGCCCGCAAGCTCAAGTGGAGACTGGTCTACCAGGGCCATACCGATGCGGCGGACGTCACGGGTGCGGCGCTGAGCGTCACGCGGGAGCAGTTCGCGCGCATGCTCCGCGAGAGGCTGCCGGCGAAGCTGAGCAAGATCGAGTTCGAGGTCGATGTCGCCGCGCAGGAGTCGCGCGCCTTCAACCCCATCACCGAGACCGCCGACATCCTCCTCTACGATCCGCTCGAGGATCGGTACCAGCAGAGCCGGGTGCTCGACCTGTTCCGCCGCCTTCCGGTGCGGATGACGCTGTTCCGGATCTTCGCCCGTGACTCGGCGCACAGCCGCGAGCTGATCAAGGCGGCGAACGAAGTCCTGGGAACTACGACTTAGTAATCGTCGTCGCCGCCGTCGAATCCGCCCCCGGAGTCTTCGTCGCCGCCGAAGTCGTCGCCACCGCCGCCTAGATCATCGCCGCCGAAATCGTCCCCGCCGTCATCGCCCGAGTGGACCGTCGCGAACGTCGACACGAGGCGCTTGAGGGCGGGCTTGCCGCAGCGGGGGCACATGGGGTCGGCAGACGAGAAGCTCGGCAGCAGGGCTGACGAGCGCTTGCCGCACTCCTCGCAGCGGTACTCGTAGATCGGCATCGTGAAGAATGGTAGGAGTGATCGAGCTGGAGCGCATCCGGGCGGCCGCCGACCGCGCGCGGCCATACGTGCACAGGACGCCTCTGGTGCCGATCGATGGCGCGCTTCTGAAGCTCGAATGCCTGCAGCCGACAGGCAGCTTCAAGGTGCGCGGTTTCTTCGCTGCCGCCCTGGCGCTGCCGGAGGACAAGCGCAGCCTTGGCTTGATCACGGTCAGCGCGGGCAACGCCGCGCAGGCATGCG
>CATPBF010000141.1 GCA_955652585.1 Candidatus Dormiibacterota bacterium
CACCCTCGTCCAGGACCAGATCGAGCAGCACGGCGGCCACCCGCTCGTGCTCGAGGAGGGCCATCGCCTCAGGCGCCGAGGACGCCCCGGACGGGCGGTAGCCCAGGTCGTGCAGGTCGATTCGCAGCTGCTGCTGCATCGCGGCCTCGTCCTCCACCACGAGCACCGCCGAGCCCAGGACCTCGGCCGGACGGTAAACCTCCAGACCCGGCGGCAAGGGGGGAAGCCTTACCTCGCGATTTTTGTAGCGCTGGCGCGTTAAGCTGGGGTTTTCCAAGCCTTGGCCTACATGACTCTTAACGATTATTGGCGGAGTGTGAACATTCAATCTCAACCGGCTCGGCGCATACTCTCATCCGAGCCTAGCCATAGTTCGTAAAACCAAGGGGTAAAATGGGGATGACCTGGAAGCTCAAAGTGATTCGCGTAGTCTTTGCACTTGCGATCGTGGCCGCGCTGGCCATGGCGCTCGCGGCGAACTTCGCCGACGTCAACTCGGACCTCTCAATGCTCGGCGCGTAGCCAACTAGGTCTGACTCTCCCGGCGCTCTCGTGAGCGCCGGATCGCGGGCGGAAGGAGCGCGTATAGATCGGCGCGGTCGACCGCCTTGCTCATGTAGCCCACAACGTCAGGATCGTCCGTTCCCGACGGGAAAACCGGATACGCCGTGTAAAAGATGACGGGCAGCTTCTGCCCACGTGCCCGCAGCTCGGTTAGCAGCCCCCAGCCGTCCATAGGCTCGGGCAGCATCAGGTCGATGATCGCCACCTCGGGCGTGTCAGACTGCGCTTTCTCCAGCGCCTGGTCGGCGTCCTCGGCCATCGAAACCTTGTACCCGAGCATGCGTAGGTCGGTCTCTAGGATCACCCGCCAGGCCCGTTCGTCATCCACTACCAGGACGGTGGAGCCGCGCAGGTCTTCCGGGGTGGGCGCTATCGGCTTAGGCGGGGTAAACGGCACTATGAATCTGGCGCAGTATATCGGTGGTCATGGCGAGTTCCGCGCGTAGCAAGCTCAAGGGCCGCCGGCCGTCCCGACCACCGAAGGCCCCGACCACCAACGGGTCCGGACCAGAAAGACCGGCGCCGGCGCATCGGTCCCACGCCGCGGCGTTGGCCGCGACGCCCGCCGCCCTCGTCCATGAGCTTGGAAGCTGCGTCACCGAGGCCGACATCGTCCAGGTCCTGTACCGCGGTCTCGCGCCGCTTTTCGGTTACGACGTGGTGAATCTGCACATCCTGGAGCGCGAGGGTTGGTACCACTCGCTGCCCATGGACTCGGGCGTCCTCCAGGACCTGCGGCGGCGCCCCCTGAGCGGGTCGGTGTTCGCCAAGCAATATGCTCACCCACGCACGACAGTCATCCCGCTCGACCCCAAGCGCCAAGAGATGAGCAAGGGGCCGGGCGCCGGACGCGAGACGAAGTTCGCGATCTGGGTCCCGATCGAGCACCAGGGCGAGGTGATTGGCAGCGTCATCTACCAGTCGTATCGCAGCCGTCGCGTGCCCTCGACGGAGACCGCGTTCCTGGACGAGGTGCACCGCCGCCTTGGAGTCCTGCTCGCCAATGCCTACCTCAACGAGCTGACGCGCAACCAGGCGCGGCGCCTGGACGCCCTGAACAGCATCGCGAGGGCGATGGCTTCGACGCTCGACGAGGCGAGCGTGCTGACTGCTCTGCACGCCACCCTCAGCCAGCTGCTCCCGGTCGATGCGCTGCATATGGCGGCACTGGATCCGGATCAGCCCGACAAGGTGCGCCTCTTGAACGTCGAGGCCGATGCGGCTCCGACGTCCCGCTGGGTGGCAATGAAGTCAGCGTCCGCCGCTTCCCTCCGCGCGATCGTGAAGGATCCAAAGCCGCTTCTCACCCACGAGCCGGGCTCTGCGTTGTGGGTGCCGATCAAAGAAGGTGGATCGCTGCGCGGCGCCCTGGGGATCAAGACCAAGAGGTCGTACGCCTACGAGGCGTCGACAGCCGCGTTCCTCGAGTTGGTCGCGGACGAGGTCACCCTCGCCCTTCGCAACGCCCGCAGCTATGAGGCGATCGAGGGCCAGCGGCGCCGGCTGGAGGTGGTCAACTCCATCGGCCGCCGGCTTGCGTCCAGCCTGGACCGCTGGTCGATCATGCGCACCCTGCGCGAGGAGCTGTCCAGCTTCTTCGAGTTCGACGGCTTCATCCTCGCGACCATCACGCAGTCCAAGGACGGCCCTGTAGCGTCCGGCTATCAGTACGTCGCGGGGGTCGAAGAGGTGGTGCCGCCGGTCGCGCTGGCGGTGACCGGTCCGTCTCGCGAGGCGTATGAAACCGGGCGCCCGGTGCTGGTCCGCAAGAACCCGTGGGCCCAGGCATTCGCTCGCAAAGGCCTGGAGAGGGAGCGCTGGACCGTCGGCGAGGGCGCGGCCATCTTCCCATCGGGTCCTCCGGGCGACCCTCGGATGATCTCGCGCTCCTTCGTATGGGTGCCTGTCCTGAGCGGTGACCGCATCACCGCCATGCTCTCGCTGCAGTCGTATCGCGAATCCGCCTTCGACGACTGGCACGTGGAGATCCTGCAAGGCGTCGCGGCGCATGTGAGCCTGGCTCTCGCCAACGCCGATCACTTCGCCGAGGCGCAGGCCGAGCGGGCGCGCTTGGAAGCACTGCACGTCCTCGAGATGGGTGTCGCGGGCGCTTCCGACGAGAGCCAGATCGCGGATGCCGTGTTCGGCGCGGTGAGCGATTACACCGAGGCCACTCACGTCGTTCTCGCCCACCTCGACGGCGCGGGCAACGTCGTCGGCTTCACGGGGGAGCGGGGCGGACAGTCCGGAGTGCTCGGTCCGGTGCCCATTGCCGAGGCGCCCTTCTTCAGGCGCTTGATGGCCGCCGGCGGACAGGTCATGGATTCGGTCGAACCGGTCGATGACGACCTGGTCGGGCCGGTTGGCCACTACATCTTCTCCCGCAAGCCCAGCCATGTCATATGGATCCCTGTCATGCAGGGCGAGCGCGTAGTCGCGGGCATCTCAGCTTTGCGTGACGATGGCGGCAAGTTCCTGCCGGAGCACTTGAAGTTGCTCGAGGCCGCGGCGCCGGTGGTCGGCATCGCCCTGAGAACGATGCGGCTCCACCATGCCAATGAGCTCGCGCTGGCCCAATCGGTGCGCATCCAAGAGCTCGCGGCGCTGGCGGGTCACGAGCTCATGAGCGTCGTGTCGAACATCGCCGACCAGGCGCGCACGATGCTGGAATCAGCCGGCGTTGCCTGCTGGGCCTTCGACACCGAGGGTCGCATCAGCGCCACCCGCGGCAGCGGCGATCCGGCGGCGGAGTCCGTCCTTTCGTGGGCGGGCCTCAACTCCGAGGACAGCTGGCGCGAAGCACCGACTGGAGTGCTCAGCGGGAGCGCGAACGGCCAGGCCTGGAGCCTCATCCCACTCTGGTACGGCGATCGTCTCGTCGGCGCCATCGGCTCGGTCCACGCGGCGACCCAGCTGGCCGAACCACCCGCCCTCGACTTCGCGCGCCATGCGGCGGTGGCGATCGAGAACTCGCGGCTCGTGGCCGAGACGCGCGGCCGCATCCGCACCCTTGAGGCGGTCGCGGCGTTCACCGAGCTCACGCCCACCGAGCCCGATCGCTCCCGCTCTGAGATGGGAAGGCTCGTTGGTCGCGCTCTCGCTAGCTCTCACGGCGAGCTGTGGCTGCTGGAGGACGGTCATCTCGTCCGGCGCGCGACCGACAGCGAAGTCACGCCGAAGGTGCCGGTCGACGAGCCCGCGCAGCTGCTGCGTGCGCTCACCTCTCCGACCGGTGAGCGGCGACTGCGGGCGCTCCTCGACCTGCTCGGGGCGTCGCCCGATGCGTTCGGCCTGCCGATCCAGGTCGAGGGCCGTCTGGTCGGCCTCCTGGTCGCGAGGATGACCGCCGGCGCATCGGAGACGAGGCGGCTCGCCACAGTGCTTGCAGGCCAGGCGGCAGTTCTCATCGGCCAGCTCGAGCTTGTGGACGCACTGGAGCGCGAGCGCCAGATGATGAACGCCATCCTTCGACATTCGCCGGTGGGCGTGATGCTCGAAGACGCGGCCGGCCGGATCGTGTACGCGAACCCCGAGATCGAGGCGATCTACCGCCTGCAGGCTTTTTTTTTTAATGTTAAGTATATTTCCGAGATCTACTCGGCGGCGGGCGCGGAGCGCAGCGACGAGGACCAGGCCGACGGAACGCTGGAGCTCCGAATGGGCGACCCCGTTCGCATCGTGCACGTACGGCGCGTCGTCATCCCAGGTCTCGAAGGCGAGCCCGCGGGCATCCTCACGCTCCACGAGGACGTCACCGCGCAGCGGCTCGCACTTGAGGCGAAGGACCTCATGCTGCGAGCGATCGGTCATGAGGTTCGAAGCCCTGCAGCGGCAATGAAGAACACGCTCGCGGGAATCATGCAGTGGGACAGCACGATCGATGCCTCCGGGCGGCGCGAGCTTCTGCAGGAGGCTTACGAATCCTCCGACCGGCTGCTCAGCCTGGTCGAGAGCCAGCTGATCATCGCCAAGCTCGAGACCCGCCACTTCGAACCGACTCCCGAGCCGGTGGACCTCGCTTCTGCGCTCGACGGCGTGCTGGGAGTCATCCGCCATCGGTACGCCGAGCGCACGCTGGCCGTTGAGATCGACCTCCGCGAAAACCTGCCGCCGGCGTTCTGCGAGCCGGCTCACCTAGCACAGGTCCTCACCAACCTCATCGGCAACGCGCTCGAGTACACGTCGGCGGCAGTGTCCGTCGAAGCCCGCGCCGCGTCGCGCGGCTGGCTCGAGGTGACCGTGACCGACCACGGGCCGGGCTTGCCGGCCGGAAGCCTAGAAGCGCTGTTCGAGAAGACGGGTCCCGCAGGACGCAACCGCTCTCAGGGTGGCCTCGGACTCGGTCTTTACCTGTGCCGTCTCGTCGTCGAGCGAAGCTTCGGCGGCCGGATCTGGGTGGCTTCCAGCGATCGCGGTGGCACCACTTTCAAGTTCACCGTGCCCGCGATTGCTGCGCCGGGGAGCAAGACTCGCGCGGGCGAGTCCGTCACTACCTCTAGGTAGTTTTTGAAAGCAGGTGGGGGGGCCGCAGGCCGGCGCGTGCCATCATCCGCGC
>CATPBF010000142.1 GCA_955652585.1 Candidatus Dormiibacterota bacterium
GCTCTTGACGACGCGGCAGTAGACGCCCATGCACGTATCGCTCATCTCGGTCAGGACGCGAAGCAGCTCGGGCGACGCCCTGGTCGTGTCCGGATCGCGCGTGATGACGACGCAGCGCTCGCAGCGGCTGACGACCTCGAGCTCCGCTTCACCCGCACGGACCCGGCGGCCCAACCAGCGCAGCTCCTCCTCTGGCTCGAGACCCTCGAGATAGAGGTTGGCGCGGAACCGGCGGCGGTCGACATCGACGCCGGCGGATAGCTCGAAGGTTGCCACCGTGGCGAGGTTCAAGACCAGCACTGGCGAGTCGTCGTGGTTGAGCCCGGCCCCTTCGCGCAGGGTCAGGGGCCGCGACGTCTCGGCGGCCAGGTCTGCGACCAGCCGGTCGTCGAGTCGGCGCGTTTTGCCGCCCGGGGTCACGACCTGCACGCTGTTGCCAGCGAGACGTGCGCGGTAGGTCAGCAGCAGTTCCGCCTCGCGTGCCGTCAGCGGCTTGCCCGCCCGGTTCGGCGTGCCGTCGATCAAGGCCCACCGGCGGTCGCCTTCCAGCCCGGTCTCGGCGATCCAGCACGACCCGAGGCGCTCGCCCGCCATCGATTTGACTGGGTAGCGCCAGATCTCGGCAACTGTTCCGTGCATGGGCAAAGACTACCCGCGCCCATGCAACGATCCGCGGTTAGGATCACGGCGTGACGGCGAGCGACCAGCCTTTCTACGAGCGGTTGACGGCCCGCGACGCGTGGTTCTTAGCGCGAGGGGGATCAAGATCCCCCTTGCGGGGAACCCCCTCTCCTGGCCACGGTGGGCAGACGCAGTGAACAAAGTTGCGGCTGAGCGGAGCTCGGCCGCCCTGGCAACGTCAGCATCGAAAGCTGCCATCAGGTTCACGGCGTGACGGCGAGCGACCAGCCTTTCTACGAGCCGTTGACGGCCCGCGACGCGTGGTTCTTGTATGCCGAACGGCCGCAAACCCCGCTCGACCTCGGCACCGTCTACGTATTCGAAGGTGAGTCGCAGCTTCCGGGCGGGCGCGGCGCCCTCGGGGTCGAGCAGACGGTCCGGGAGCGCATCCACCTCGTCCCCCGATACCGCCAGCGCATCCACCGGGTCCCTCTCAACCTCGCCCACCCGGTTTGGGTCGACGATCCGCATTTCGACCTCGGCGCCCACATTCGCCGCGAGGTTCTCGCTCCTCCCAGCGACGGCGCCACCCTCCGCAGGCTGGTGATGCGCATCCTTGCGAGGCCGCTCGACATGCGCCGGCCGCTGTGGGAGATGACTATCGTCACGGGGCTGCGCGGAGGGCGGGTCGTGATCGTCAATCGTGCGCACCACGCCATGGTCGACGGCGTGTCCAGCCTCGACATCCTCACGCTGTTGCTGGACACGACGCCCGAGGGATACACGCCCGAACCGCCCGCTGAAGAATGGAAGCCTCGACCCGAGCCGTCCAACTGGCAGTTGATCCGGCCGATGCTGTGGGATTTCAGAGCCACCGCGAAATCCGATCGTTCGAGGATGCCCGCCATCTGGAACACAACCCACTTGCCCTGGACAGGCGTGCTCAACGTAGTGCGCAAGACAGTGACGCCGCGGCCTGACCTCTTCTTCAATCGCAAGATCGGACCGCAGCGCACCGGTCGCGGGCTGAAGGTGCCGCTATCGGCGTTCAAAGCACTGAAGGACCGTTTTGGATGCACCGTCAACGATGCAGTCCTCGCCGTGGTCTCGGAAGCGCTGCACCGCTGGTTCAATAGCAGGGGCGAGGCCGTACCCGAGACGGTAAGGGTGTTCTGTCCCGTGAGCGTCCGCGGGGATGACTCGCGAGGTCGCATCGGCAACCAGATCAGCGGCATGGTCCTCGAGCTGCCGACAGGCGACCTGACCATCGAAGAACGCCTCCGTCGGATAAAGGTCACTACTGGCGACCTGAAGCGCACGCGCCAGGCGGTCGCGGCCGACAAGCTGGCAGGACTCGCGGATTGGGCGCCCCCCTCCCTGCTCGTGCTCGCGGGCCGGCTCATGTCCAATCCACAAGCAGGCGCGAACATCAACGTCACCAACATTCCCGGGCCACAGTTCCCGCTTTATTCCGGCGGCGCTCAACTCCTCGAGGTTTGGCCGTTCGCTCCGCTGTATCCGTCGATGGGCCTCGGCGTCGCCATCGTGTCATACAACGGTGATGCGTACTTCGGTCTCACCGCCGACCCCGGCGTCGTCCCTGACGTTGAGGAATTCACCGCGCGGCTCCGCGAAGCGGCCGCGGAGTGCACCGCGCTGGCTACTCGCTCAGCGTAAAGCGCATCGTGTTCTGCCCGATGGCGATGAGGTCGCCGTCGGACAGCTGCCTTTCGATCACCGGCTCGCCGTTGACCAGCGTGCCGTTGGTGCTGCCGAGATCGCTGATCCAGAACGCGCCCGCGCGCATCTCGATGCGGCCGTGCCGGCCGGAAGTGGCGGGGTCACTGACAACGACGTCGTTGTCCGGAGCACGGCCGACGGTGACCATTTCATTGGGCAGCGCGACGACCCGTCCCGCGAAGGGACCGGTCTCGAAGCTGAGCTTCGCAGCGAAAGTCTCGCCGGCCGCGATGGCCTCGGGTGACATGGCCGATAGGGAAACCGTCCGCCTGCTTTCCGAGGGAATGTCCGCGGGCTGCCAGGCCGGGATGATCGAGGTGGCCGGTTCGCCCGAATCGGTCTGGCCGTTTTCCTGCAGCCCGGGGTTGGTAGGCCACCGGAGCATGGTCGCCTTCACGTCGGACACCGGCGGCGGCACGGTGGCCTGAGCGGATGCGACCGGCTCGGGTTCCGGCGGGGCCGGCTCTGCCGCCTGTTCCTCGAATGCAGGTTGCGGTTCCGGCTCGACGACCTCAGCCACCGGTTCTGGTTCCGGCTCGACGACCTCAGCCACCGGCCCGGGTTCTGGCTCGGACGGGGCGGCTTCTGCCTCAAGCGGCTCGGGTTCCGACGCCATGACCACCGTTTCTGGTTCTGGCTCTGGCTCCGCATCGACGGCCTCGGTGGCTTCCGCGCTTGGCTCGGGCGGCACCGTGGCCAGCTCCGGCGGCGCCACAGGCTCCGGTTCAGGGAAGAAAGGCACGAAGGCCTCGACCGGTTGGTCTTCGACCGCGACCGGTTCCGGGGGCGGCTCCGGTAGAAGTTCTGCCTCGAAATCTTCGACCTCCGCCGCGGGTTCGGGTTCCGGCTGGGCCGGCTCCACCTCCAGATCGGCGGGTTCCGCGGCCGCCGGGGGCGCTTCAGCCTGAACCTCCGGCAGGGTTTCGAGCACGGCGGTCGGGGTCGAATCGGCGGTAGACGGCTCGGGCATTCGCGTGGTGTCGAGAACCGCGGTGGGGGCGGTCAATCCCTCGCGCGCATCGGCTGCCTCTCCGTCGCGCTGCACCGGCAGCACCTGCGTGTCCACTTCCGCGGTCTTCTCAACCGACATGGTGCCCAGGAATCGCTCGTACCAGCCGGCGATGCGCTGGAGGCGCTCGACGCGGCGATCGGGCCGGCCGTTGCGCGAAATGTCGTGCGACTCCTCGGGGAAGCGCACCATCTCGACTGTCTTGCCAAGGAAGCGCATAGCCCCGAAGAGCTCTTCGGATTGCGAGATCGCGGTGCGCAGGTCCATCTCGCCGCATGTGAGCAGCAAGGGAGTCTGGATGTTCTGCACGTATCGGATGGGCGATCGCTTCCAGAGCTCGTCCTGGTCTGGCCAAGGCGGCGAGCCGAGCTCCAGGGCGCCCCAGAGGACGATGTCGTGCTGGGCGTATTCGCTCACGAGGTTCGAGATCGAGCGCATCGCCACCGCGGCTGAGAACCGGTTGGTCTGCCCGATCACCCAGTTCGTCATGTAGCCGCCGTAGGAACCGCCGCCGATGCCCATGCGGCTCACGTCGACGCTGCCTGTCGTTTCGATGGCCTGGTCCAGCGAGGTCATCAGATCGAGGTAATCCTTCCCGCCCCAGTCACGGACGACCTGACGCCGGAAAAACTCGCCGTATCCATCGGAGCCGCGCGGGTTGATGTACAGGACCATGTAGCCCATGCCGGCAAGGATTTGGAGCTCGTGGAAGAACGCCCACCCGTACTGGCCGTGCGGACCGCCGTGGACCTCCAGCACGAGGGGATACCGGCGGTTCGAGTCGAAATGGTCGGGGCGCAGAAGCCAGCCCTCGACCACCCAGCCGTCCGGCGCGGTGAACGATTGGCGCTCCGGCTGGGCGACGTAGCGCTCGTGAAGCCAGGGGTTCAGGTCTGTGATGCGCGCTTCGGCGCCCTGGGTGAACATGTGCAGCTCGCCCGGGTTGGTCGTGTCCGATGCGCAGAACGCGACGACACCCGCGGCGATGTCGAAATCGTAGATGCGCCGCTGGCCGCCGACCTCAGGCCGGACACCGCCTTCGAGGTCGCACGAGTACACCGAGGCCACACCCGGCCCACTGGACTGGAAGTAGACCCGCTCGCCGTCGGCGGACCACACCAGGCGCGTGCCGTGGCCCGCGCGCATGTCGGTGATGATGCTGTCGCCCACCGATTGGTCCAGCCCGATCGTGAGGCACCGCTGGTCGCCGCCACCCGACGGGACGATCCACAACCGCTCCACTAGGCCCGCTTCGAGCCCGTTGGGGGAGATGAACGCGATCAGGTCGCCGCGCGGAGACCATGCCGGTGAAGCGAGATAAAAGCCGCCGGCAAGCCGAGAGCGCTTGCCTGCCAGGTCGACGACATAGAGGTTGAGAGCCCGTTGCAGGTCGGCGTTGGGTTCCGAGTTGCCCGCGATCACGAGCTGCTTGCCGTCTGGCGACCAGTCGAAGCCGGAAACGTCCCAGGCGCCGCTGGTCAGCTGCGTAACGTCGCCGCCGGTTGCGGGCACTACGAACAGATGGTGATACCGGCCGTCGACGAAGCCCTGGCCGTCGTGCTTGTAGTCGAGGCGGCGGGCAATTCGGGCGATGGGAGCGCGCCGCAGCTGCTCCTTGCTCTCGGGTGGACGAGGGTCGTCCACGACAGCGCCCGGGTCGCTCACGACCGTGCCGATGAAAGCGATCTGGCTTCCGTCGGGAGACCAGAGCGGGCTGCTCGCCCCTTCGGTCAGCGTGGTGACCGGGCGGGCGTCGCCGGGACTCGCCATGTCGAGGACGAAGACCTGGTCCACGGGGCCGCGCCGGCTGACGAAGGCTACGCGCCGACCGTCAGGAGACCATTCCGGCGAGTGATCGCGCCGCGGCCCCGCGGTCGCGTCCACCGGCTCGGGCTCGAGCAGGCGCCTGACCACGATCCGGCTGCGGTTCTGGCGCGCCTCGCCATCAGCCCAGCTCAGCTGGTAGGCGACGCGCTCCCCGTCCCGGCTCAGCCGGACGTGGTCGATCCAGCGAAAACGGTAGAGATCCTCGGGAACAATCGGAGCGGGCATCCGGTAAGCCGATTTAAGCAGCAAAGCGCGTCGGTTTGTACGCTCCTTGACTGACCGCGACGTATCTTCAGTTCGTATCTCAACCTTGATGACGAACACAAGCTGGCGACCGGCCGCCTGGCGCGGATTCGCCTGGGGCGTGCTGGCCGGGCTCGCGCTGGTCGCGCTGATGTACCTCGCCGGGACGTTTCTCGGCCTGCGGCCCCTTCCCCAGGCCCTCAGCGGCCCGGTCCTCGCCATCATGCCCGGGTTCGTTTTCGGCTTCTTGATCGACACCCTTCAGCACGCGGGCAAGGTGGTCGAGGAGTTCGGCCTGATCGTGGCCATGATCGCCGGGCTGGGTGTTCTGGGCGCGATTTGGGCTGTCGCGAGCAGGCGCTGGCGTTTCGCTCAGCCGGCCCTTGTGTTCGCGGGCGCGGGCTGGTTGGTGGTGACTGCGCTGCTGCTGCCGATCTCGGGTGACGGGTTCCTCGGGCTCAACGACGGCCCCACGACCCCGCTTGTCTGGGGCCTGCTCTTCGCCATCTATGGCGTGATCCTGCAGATGGGTTCGACGAGCCCTCTGCCCGAAGCAGCGGATCCCGGTCGCCGGCGCACGCTCGGCGCAGTTCCGATCGCCATCGGGGTGGTGAGCCTTGGCGTGCTCGCGGTGCGGCTCGTGCCCGACTGGTATCGCGCGATCTTCAATCCCCCGGAGGCGGGCCTCATCGGGGTCAGCCCAGAGCTCACCCCGATCGAAAACTTCTACGTCGTCTCCAAGAACTTCAGCGATCCGGTGGTGGAC
>CATPBF010000143.1 GCA_955652585.1 Candidatus Dormiibacterota bacterium
CCCCGCCAGGCCGCTGTCGGTCGGGCGCTCGATCTTGGTTGGGCGCGGATTGGTGAGGGCGCCCTGGCCGCTGCAGTCGCGGCGGTCCGCCACATGGAAGACGAACCCCTGCTCAACGCCGGCATCGGCGCATGCCTCAACGCGGACGGTGAGGTGGAGCTGGACGCGGGTGTGATGGAGGGCGCGGCGCTGCGTGCCGGCGGCGTCGCCTGCCTGAAGGACGTGCGCCACCCGATCGACCTCGCCGTCGCCGTGATGGAGGACGGCCGCCACGTCCTGCTGTCCGGATCGGGGGCTTCGCGCTTCGCTCGCGACCACAGGATTGAAATGACCGACCCTTCGGTCTTCATCCACAACCGCAAGCGGCAGCAGCGGCAGCGGGGCGCAGACACGGTCGGCGCCGTCGCGCGCGACTCGGAGGGAAGGCTGGCGGTGGCCGTCTCGACCGGCGGGATCAGCGGCAAGCTGCCGGGGCGGATCGGCGACTCGCCCATCCCTGGCGCGGGCATGTATGCCGACGATCTCTTCGGCGCTGTCTGCGGGACCGGCCAGGGCGAGGCGTTCATCCGGTTGGGGCTGGCCCGGCTCATGGTCGTCGAGCTGCAGCACGGAATGGATCCGCGGGCGGTGGCGCAGGGCGCCGTCGACTTCCTGGCCAAGACGTTGCAGGCGCCGGGAGGAGTCATCCTCATCGGCCGCGAAGGGCCTCCGCACGCGGCCTTCAATACGCCCGCGATGCCCTTCGCGATAGCTACGTAGATGAGCGACTCGGCCAATACCGGCGAGCTGATCGCCCTGGCCCTGAAGCGCTCGGGGGTCGGCCATCTGTTCACGCTCAACGGAGGCCACATCTGGCCGATCCTCACGGGCGCCGCCGAGCACGGCATCCGCGTCATCGATGTTCGCCACGAGCAGTCGGCGGCCTTTGCCGCCGAAGGCTGGGCCAAGGTCACGCGCGAGTGCGGCGTCGCCGCCGTCACAGCCGGCCCGGGCGTCACCAACTCGATCTCGGCGCTGGCGCAGGCGCAGGCGGGCGACAGTCCGATGTTCCTGATCGGCGGCCGCGCACCGGAGGCTCGATGGGGCATGGGCTCGCTGCAGGAGATGGACCATGTCGCGGTTGTGCGGGGCCTGACCAAGATGGCGGTGACCCTGCGGTCGGCCGAACAGGCCTACCCTGTCGCGGCCGACTGCATCCGGACGGCGTTGAGCCGCCGCACGGGTCCAGTGTTCATGGACGTTCCGCTCGACGTGTTCTTCGGCTCCGACGACATGCCGGAGGCGACCGAGCACCTCATCCCCGACCACGGGCCGCTGCCCGATCCCGATGCGATTGAGCACGCGGCCCGGCTCATCCGCGAAGCGGAGCGTCCCTCGGTGATGGCGGGAGGCGGGGTCTGGTGGGCGCACGCCGAGGAGGAGCTGAAGCATTTGGTCGAAGTCGCCCACCTGCCACTGAACGTCAACGGCATGGCGAGGGGAGTCCTGCCGCCGGGTCACCCGCTCTTCTTCCCGCGCGCCCGCGGGCCGGCCCTCGGCGAGGCCGACCTGATCCTCGTCATCGGCGTGCCTCTCGACTTCCGGCTCAACTGGGGCCAGTCTCCAGTCTTCGCGGATGGCGCTCGCCTCGTCTTCCTCGACGTAGACGACCTGCGCAAGCACAAATCTCCTGAAGTGGCGATCTACGGCGACCTGAAGGCATCGCTGGCCACCCTGGCCGCCGCTGTCGCCGGGACGCCGCAGAAAACCGAATGGCTGGCCCGCCTTCGTGAAGCCGAGGCGGCAGCACGCGCGCGCGACGCCGCCATGACCGGCTCGGACTCGTCGCCGGTGCACCCAGCGCGGCTGATCGCGGAGGTCGGTCGATACGGCGATCCAGACGCGATCTACGTGGGCGATGGGGGCGACTTCGTATCGTTTGCCGGCCGCCTCATCGAGCGGCCCAAGCCCGGTCTGTGGATCGACCCGGGACCGTTCGGCTGCCTCGGCTCCGGTCCGGCTTACGCGATGGCGGCCAAGCTCGCCCACCCGGATCGGCAGGTCATCCTGGTGTCGGGAGACGGCGCGTTCGGCTTCTCGGCGATGGAGTTCGACACGATGGTCCGGCATCGGATCCCCGTGGTGTGCGTGGTCGGCAACAACGGCATCTGGGCGCTGGAGAAGCACCCCATGGAGAGCATGCTGGGTATGAGCGTCGCCGCGGACCTCGCGCCGCGGACCCGTTACGACAATGTGGTGGAGGCGCTGGGAGGCTACGGGGAGATGATCGAGCGCCCCGACGAGATCAAGCCGGCCCTAGATCGCGCCTTCGCTTCCGGTCTACCCGCCTGTATAAACGTTATTTGTGATCCAAAGGCGGAATATCCGCGATCATCGGTGTTGATGTGAGCGCGACCGAGCTGCACCCGGTCGTCGAGGCGGACGAGTGGCGTACCGCCCAGTCCCAGTTCGACACCGCGGCCGAGATCATCAAGCTCGAGCCATGGCTCCGGGAGGTGCTGCGCGAGGTGCAGCGTGAGTTCACCTGCAACTTCCCGGTGCAGATGGACGACCACCACCTGCGCGTGTTCACCGGCTATCGCGTGCAGCACAACATCAATCGCGGGCCCGCGAAGGGAGGCATCCGCTACCACCCCGACGTCTCGTTGAACGAGGTCAAGGCGCTGGCCATGTGGATGACGTGGAAATGCGCGGTCGTCAACATCCCCTTCGGCGGCGCCAAGGGCGGCATCATCGTCAACCCGAAAGAGCTATCGCTCAACGAGCTCGAGCACATGACCCGGCGGTTCGCGACCGAGATCTCGATTCTCATCGGGGCCGACCGCGACATCCCCGCGCCCGACGTCAACACCGACGGGCAGACGATGGCGTGGATCATGGACACGCTCTCCATGCACCTCGGTTACTCGGTACCGGCTTCGGTGACCGGCAAGCCGATCGAGGTGGGTGGGTCGCTCGGACGCATTGAGGCGACAGGCCGCGGGGTGACGATCTGCTCGATGGCGGCGCTCGAGCACCTCGGCCGCCTTCCGCACCAGACCCGCGTCTCGGTGCAGGGTTTCGGAAACGTCGGCAGCATCAGCGCGCGCCTGCTCGAAGAGGCAGGCTGCACGATCGTTGCGGTCAGCGAGGACTACGGCGGCATCTACAACCCACTCGGCCTATCCATCAAGCGCGTGCAGGAATATCGGGCGCGCGAGAAGACACTGCGCGGGTTTCCGGGCGCTACGGAGATCGGCAATCAGGATGTGCTGACGGTGGACTGTGACCTGCTCGTGCCGGCGGCGATCGGGAACCAGCTGACGTCGCGCAACGCCCGCGACGTCAAGGCGACGCTGATCGTCGAGGGGGCCAATGGACCCACCACCCCCGAGGCGGATGCGATCTTCCGCGAGCGCGGCATTTTCCTGGTGCCCGACATCCTTGCCAATGCCGGCGGCGTGACCGTCTCGTACTTCGAGTGGGTGCAGGATCTCCAGTCTTTCTTCTGGTCTGAGCACGAGGTCAATCAGAAGCTGAAAGCGATTCTGTCGCGCGCGTTCTCCGAGGTGCTCAAGACCAAGCTCGAGCTCAAGCTGGATATGCGGATGGCGGCCTACGTGCGGGCGGTGGCGCGCGTCGCGGGCGCGACGCGTGAACGGGGCCTGTATCCCTGATCGATTCGTTCTCGGCGATGCCGTTCGCCGGCCTCATCGGCGCGGAGTTGGTGAGCGCGTCGCCCGAAGAGGTGCGCGGGCGACTCGAGTGGGCGCCGGAGCGGTGCACGACCGGCGGCATCCTGCATGGAGGTGCTCTGATGGCCCTCGCCGACTCGACGGGCGCGTACTGCGCGGCGCTCAACCTGCCGGAGGGTGCCGGGACCGCGACCATCGAGTCGAAGACGAACTTCTTCCGGGCGGTGCGTGAGGGCTTTGTCGAGGCGGTGAGCACGCCGCTTCATGTCGGGCGCACCACAATCGTGGTTCAGACCGACTTGCTCGACGGCAAGGGGCGTCGGGTCGCGCGCGTCACGCAGACCCAGGCGGTGATTGCCCGAGCGTGATTTCGCACGTCTGACGCCAACGGCGTGTATCCCGCGGTCCCCAATGGCATGGCTGGCGCCAAACGTGCGGAATTCCGTTAGATCTCGCGGGTGCGGAAGCTCCAGATGCTCAGGGTCAACATCAGCCCGAACCACACCACCACCCAGGCGAGGAATGCGGTGGGCGGGGGATCGACGGCGCTGAACGGGTTGGCGCGACCGGCGGTCCCGGCGGCGCGCAGCGCCGTGAGAATCACATCCGGTTCCATCGCGTAGACCGCGCCGCGCCACAGTCCGTCGGTGGGCAGGAGCAGATGGCTGATCGTGCCCACGTTCTGCAGGGCGGAGTTCTGCAGGCCGGTCCCGATGTCGCCCACGACCCCGGCGATCCAGGCCATGAGCCACGCGACCAGCGCGATCACGCCTCCGGTGATGCCTGACAGGCGCGTCGACAGCAGGAGTCCGAGCGAGAGGAGCGCGAGGCCTTCGGCGGCGACGTAGAGCACGAGCTCGATCGGATGTGGAGCCTCGTAGCCTGTGGCCCAGTTCACCGCCGTCAGCTCGAGCGCGGCGGACCCGGCAGCGTAGATCGTGACGAGGATGGCCAGACCGAGCCACTTTCCGATCACGACCTCACTCCGCCGCACGGGACGCGCGAGCATCGACAGCAGCAGGCCGCTCTCCACCTCGCTCGAGATGAGCGGGCCGGCGACGACGGCCGCGCTTAGCGCCAGCACGCCGCTGTACATAAAGGTGATGACGATCAGCAGCTGCGACGTGATGAGGCTGACCTGGTCGGGCGGCAAGAGGGTGCCGTCACTTCGCGTCACCGTGGTGATCTTGTTAAAGCCCCAGGCGGAGAACCCCACCACCAGCAGCGTGAGGATGACGAGCGCCAGCAGCAGGCGGCGGCGCGAGGACTCCTGCACCGTGAGCCGCGCGAAGACGAGAATCGGAGGCACTACTTCTCTTCCTCGTGGAGCAGCTGCAGGAAGCGATCCTCCAGCGTCTGATGCCGCGGGGCCACCTCGTAAACCCTGCCGCCCAGCGCGACGATCGTCGACACCAGCTCCGGGACCCGCTCGATGTCGAGCTTGGTGAACGTCAGGTGCTCGCCCTCGTCGTCGAGCGGGCCGAAGGCCGCGAGCTTGGTGAGGGCCGAATCGTCCAGGCCGCTCACGCGCACCTTGACCGCTGTCCCGCTGAGGAGCTCGTCCATCGTTCCCGACGCGATCACCCGGCCGTGGTCGACGACGGCGACGCGATCGCACACCTGCTCGACCTCGCTGAGGAGATGCGAGTTAAGGAATACCGCGGTGCCCCGCGCGGAAAGGCCGCGAATGATCTCGCGCACGTCATGCCGTCCGACCGGGTCGAGCGCCGAGGTGGGTTCATCTAGAAAAACGAGCTCAGGTTTTCCGACAAGGGCGGCCGCGAGGCCGAGACGCTGCTGCATGCCTTTCGAGTACGTGCTCACCCGATCGTCGGCGCGCTCGGACAGGCCGACCGTTTCGAGCGCCGCCGTGATCTCCTCCTTCCAGGTCGAGCGCGGCAGTGGCGCCAGCTCGCAGTGGAGGGCGAGCACTTCACGCGCGTCGAGCCAGCCCTGGTATCGGAAGAGCTCCGGCAGGTAGCCGATGCGACGGCGCGTGGCGAGGTCGCCGATCGGCTCGCCGAGCAGCCACGCCTCACCCGAGGTCGGTCTGAGGAGGCCGAGCAGCAGCTTGACCGACGTCGTCTTGCCGGCGCCGTTGGGGCCGAGGAAGCCGAAAATCTCGCCGCGGGGCACCGTCATCGACAAACCCGCCAGCGCTTCCGTGCTGCCGAATCGCTTGGTCAGGTCGACGGTGTGTATGGCCGGAGCGGCGGCGGCCACCCCTTTCTCGGGGGTGGCCACCACGGACGCAGGAGCTGACTCAGCCACCAAAGCAGGCTATCTGAGTCGGTTACTTCAAATTGCGGGCGATGTCCACCACGACCGATTGCTTGAGAGAACCGGCGACCACGAAGACGTTGGTCTTGTGGATCCAGATCACTCCTGCGCCGAGACCGGTGTTGTCCCCGAGCGCGACGCCAGGGTCGCCGTTGATGCTCACCTTGCTCGATGAGGCGTACTCAACGGGTACCGGGATCGGAAGCGTGGTTGCGGGATCGCCGATGGAGCGGATCGCCGCTGCGAGTTGCGGCGTCACGCCGGGCATGGACAGGATGTAGTCCTCGAGCTGCTTGGCAGTCACCTGCGTTGACGTGACCACCGGCACGGCCGACTTGGCGACGATCAGCTGCGGCAGGTTGATGTTCTGCGAGTTCGAATTCCCGCCGGAAGTGGCATTCATGTCGCCGAAGACTTCCACCACCGCGGGTCCAACTGTCACGGTGAGCTTGGCGCCGTCGATGCCGCTGGGAAGCTTGGGCAGCGGCTTACCGGTCGTGGCTGCGGCATCCGCGGCCTTCTTGGCGTCGAACGTGAACACCGCGACCGCTTTCGGCATCGCTGCGTAAGTGACGGTGGAAGACACTCCCTTGGGCAGTTTGATGACTGGGACGTCGAGCCCCGAAACCGCCTTCGCGTCGGCTGCCGACAGGACGACCTGCAGCTGTGGCTTCGTCGACCAGGTCAGAGTTCCGTACGCGCTCAGGCTCTGCAGCGACTGCAGGTCCGCGAACGACACCGGGACCGGCTGCACCGTCTTCGGCTGGAAGAGCGGCAGGATGTTGGCGAATGCCGTGAGGGCCAGCGCCACGACGATCGCCGCTGCTCCGAGGCCGGCGAACATCGGCCGCGTGGACGGTCGCATGACGGGGAGGCTGAAGCCGAAGCGTGGCTTCGCGGCCGGTGCGGTCTGCACGCGCTTGAATGCCGTCGCCACGTCGAGCTTGAGCTCCGGCGCGGAAAGCAGCGTCGCTGCCGCCCGTGCGTCATCGGCCATACCCTTGTTGCGGGCCTGGCAGGCGGCGCAGTCCATGTAATGCCGGCGGTCCGACCCGGTAAGCGCGTCCGGATCGTCAACGAGCCGGCGCAAAGTTCCTTCAGATAGATGTGCCACGAGTGACCTCCTTGCGCAGTGCGGCCTCTGCGCGCCTCAACAATGTTCCGATCTGTCCGGTTCCAACTCCAATCGCCTGCGCGACCTCTGCATAGCTGAGGCCGCTGGCGCGTAGAACGAGCACCGCTGCGGGCTTTGGCGCCAACCGGGCGAGCGCTGCTCGCACCAAGCGCCGGTCCTCTCCAACCTCGAGCATTCGCTGCGGATCAAGCGTGCTCGAGCCTTCTTCTGCCGCCTGCGCCAGCTCGCGCCGCTCGCGGCGCTTGCGGCCTCGCACGCGGTTCAACGCTGTGTGCGCCGCGGCCCGGTGCAGCCACGCGGGCGCGAACTGCGCGCTGGCCGAGTGCAACCGGTGGAAGCTGATGAAGACCTCCTGGGCCACGTCCTCGGCCTCCTGCGGATCGGCCAGGACGCGGTTGGCGATCCCCGCCACCCGCGCGTATTCGCTTTTGAACAGGGCCTCGAATGCCTCGTCGCGAGTCTTCACGAGTCGCCCTCGGCCCTCAGCGGCCACCTCGACATTCACGCCCACTACACACCAAGCACCACGACGCGAGCGTTTGTGACATCGAGCCCTAGGCTGCCTTTCGCCTGAAGACCTTGGAGAACTCCTTAGCCACTTCGCGTAGGAACGGGCCGCCCCAGATGCCGGCCGACAGCAGCGAGATGAAGATGATCACGGCGTCGATGCTCTCGCGCCCGGCGCCCGTCCAGTACACGTCCTGGAGATTCAGCCACAGGGCGAACTCGTCGAGGGTCAGGGCAGCGCCGACGCCGAAGAGGATGGCGGTGACGCTCGCTATCCAGTTCGACCCGACTCCTTGTTCGATGAGCCAGACATAACCGACCAGGATCAGGATGAGGATGCCCCACACCAGGTGGTGGATATGGAGGCCGCCGCTCGTCACGTTGTGGAATGGGCCGACGCCGGCGCGGATCAGGTGTGTGATGCCGCGGACGATCCCGAACGTGACCAGGAACCCGATCGACGCGAGGAACAACCGCTCACGCCGCTCGCTCTGGAAATGAAAGGTGTAGAGCTCCCTCAGACGTCTCAACCCGCGAGGGAGCGCTTCTGACGCGCGCTGCGCGCGATCTCGTCCTCGACGATTCCGAAGTCCGTGCGCGGAAGCGCGTGGATGTGGCCCTGGAATGCGAGCGTCCAGTGCTCGGGTGGCCACTTGCGAACGTAGTCGAGACGGTAGGCCAGCTCTTTCGCAGGCACCCAGTCGGGATCGTCCAGGACGAGGTCCGGCCTGATGTGCACCCGCCAGGGGTAGTCCTCGTCGCGGCGCGCCGAGCGCCAGGTGGGGGTGTGGTCCTCGTACATCGGCGAGGCGACGGTAACTGTCGCGGCGAACGCCATGCGCCCGGTGACGTAATACAGGAGCCGATCGCCGACCCGCATCGTCTCCACCCGTCTGCGGTGGCGGCTCTTCAGGCCCTGGATGGTGAAGCCGAGCTCGCGTGTCTTCCGGAAGTTGTCCGGCGAGGTGACCACCATCCAGTACTGAAGGGAGCGACCCTCCGAGCGCCCGGACTTGCGCTTCCGACGCGAGCGGCCTGACTTCGGCGGCCGGTCCGCGGCAGGTGCCGGGCTTGGGGAGCCGGGCTCTTCAGCCAACGACGGGATCTCCGTTGGCTACAGGATCCGCAGGCCGAAGCGGACCCAGGTCCTGAATCTCGGGCAGAAGCACCGTCAGGTTGCGGATCTGGGAGATGTGGGCCATCTCGTGGCGCGTGACCATTTGGCAAACCTCGAGAAGCGTCACGACCCCGCCTCGAGGATCGACCACGGTTCGCTCCCATTCGTTCTTGCCCCAGCCGTGGAGCAGGTCGACGGTGCGGCGGCGGACTCGCGCGAAGTCCTCGAGCGCCTCCTGCAACGGGCGGTCGAGCTCGTGGTCGTGGGTAGGGTCGATGGTGGCGCGGACATCGGCCGTGGCGAGCCCATCGAGATGGGCGTGCCGGATGAGCCCATCCACCTTCGATCCCGAATCGACCAGGTGTCCGATCAGACCGCCGAGCGTGGGGAACGCGGGCCCGTGGCGGTAGCGAAGCCGCGCCTCGTCCAGGCCGTAGACGAGATCGCTGATGCGCTCCGGCACCGAGCTCATCAGCAATACGGCGTCGGCCGGCGAAAGCTCCTCCTCGAGGTCCACAGGCCAACGATAACGAGTGGCCAACCGGGGCACCCATGACTCACGATGAGCGGACCTTGTCAGCCGAGGTCGGCCCGGACGGGCAGCCGCCCCGATTCGACGGCGCCGCCTGGGTTTCCCAGGACGGGCGCTACTGGTGGAACGGCGCCGCCTGGCAGCCGATCGCCCGGCCGAGAGGCTTCAGGCCATCCATCCTCGTGATCGTGCTCGCGGTTTTCATCTTCGGGGCCGTGGGCTACATCGCCTTCAATCTGCTGCACCAACCCTTCGCGGGTGAGGGCGTGTCTAATGCGAAGATCGATTCCCGAACCGAGATCGAGTTCGACTATCGCCGGGGCTCGACGTGCAGCAACCTGACGTTCCAGTACAACTTCTTCGACAGCGGCGGCAAGCAGGTCGACGTCTTCCGTGACTCGACGGGCGGTAAGGTCGATGGGGGCGTCCTCACCCATTTCGATATCAAGGGCGATGCGGCGCAGCCGATCGACTCTAGTGCGGTGCGTTTCGAAGCCAACGCGACCTGCCACGACTGAGCCCCTGCCAAGGCCGTCTAAGCTGGAGAAATGCAGCAGGCACAGGTCGCGTGCGACTCCTGCGGCGCGGAGCTGGTCCCGAACGCGGCCTACTGCGAGCGCTGCGGCTCGCGAACGCGAAGGGCGCGGCGTCTCGTGCGGCTGGCGATCAGGGTCGAACTGCTTTTCTTCCTGCTGGTCGTGGGGCTGGTGATCGCCTTCACCTGGATCTACTCAGCTCAGCGCTAAGAGCCGCTAGGTGGTCACAGGCTTGCGCAGCCAGTAGAACACCTGCCCAAAGGCCCCGACCGCCAGAACGTCGAGGATGCCGAACAGGTACAGGTCGGTGGGTCCGGAATAGAACGCAACTTCAAGGACGAATAAGGAGACGGTGGCGATGCCGCCACCGATCAGGGCGGACTCGCGACTGTGCGGC
>CATPBF010000144.1 GCA_955652585.1 Candidatus Dormiibacterota bacterium
GAAAAATTACCTAGTTGGCGATCGCGATATTTTTCATCGCCGCCGCGATGGCCGTGGCGGGGGGCGTCGGCGTGATCACTTTCCGCGAGCCCATCCGCTGCGTGCTGAGCCTGGTCGTGGTGATGATCGCGCTGTCGATCCTCTTCCTCCTCCTCAGCGCGCAGTTCATCTTCGTCGCCCAGGTCATCGTCTACGCGGGCGCGGTCATGGTCCTGTTCCTTTTCGTGATCGCGCTGCTCGGCCCGGCCAAGGAGATAGGGAAAGGCCGCCTCCGGTTCCAGACCTGGCTTTCGGCGCTGTTCGTGCTCGCGCTGTTCGGCCTCATCTGGGCGATGCTGCAGGGAGTCCAGTTCCGGCAGCCCGAGCAGGCCGACCTCAGCACCTTCGGCACGGTGCAGTCGATCGGCATCGGCCTGTTTACGAAGTACCTGTATCCGTTCGAGCTGACGTCGATCCTGCTGCTGGTGGCCGCGATCGGCGCCATCTACCTCAGCCGCCGCGAAGGCGACGACCGGTGAAGGCCTAAATGGGCACGTTCGACGCCGGCGGCTCGCAGCTCGACACGTCCTGGTTCCTGCTCCTGGCCGCGGTCCTCTTCATCCTCGGCACCGTCGGCGTGCTCATCCGCCGCAACCCGCTCGTGATCCTCATCTGCATCGAGCTCATGCTCAACGCCGCCAACCTGACACTGGTCGCGTTCTCGCGCCAGCTTCAGAACCTCGAAGGCCAGCTCTTCGCGCTCATGTCCATGACCGTCGCCGCGGCTGAGGCCGTGGTCGGGTTGGCGATCCTGGTCGACATCTTCCGGCACCGTGACGCCGAGGACATCGACGACCTCAGCGAGCTGAAGGGATGATCCCCAGCATCAGCCAGCTGACGCTGCTGATCCTCGTCTTCCCCGCGGCCGGGGCACTTATTCTCGCGGGCCGCGGGTGGAGGCTGCCGCGAATCGTGACCAGGATCGTGGGCCCAGGCGTGGTCTGGGCCTCTTTCATCGTGACGCTCAATCTCTTCCTCAACAAGGCGAACGGCGACTTCACCTACTGGACCTGGATCCAGAGCGGCTCGTTCAACGTGCCGTTCAACCTGTTCGTCGACAACCTCTCGATCTTCATGTGCCTCGTCATCACTGGCGTCGGCGGTCTGATCATCACGTACGCGGTCGGGTACATGGCGCCGGAGAACGACGCGAGCTACGCGCGCTTCTTCACCTACATGGACATCTTCGTTTTCTCGATGCTGCTGCTGGTCCTGGCCGGGAACTTCGTCTTCCTGATCGTCGGCTGGGCATTGGTGGGCCTGAGCAGCTATTTCCTGATCGGCTTCTGGTACCACAAGCGCTCGGCCGTGCTCGCGGCGCGCAAGGCGTTCGTGATGAACGTCATCGGCGATGTGGGCATGATCCTCGGCACCTTCGTGATCTTCGTCCAGTTCCACTCGGTGACCTATGCATCGGTCTTCTGTGGCGGTTGCTCGGCCAACGGTTATGGCCCCAAGCTCACCGAGAGCCCTGCCCTGGAGCTTGCCGCGTTCCTGCTCCTCGTCGGCGCGATCGCTAAGTCCGCGCAGCTGCCGCTTCACACCTGGCTGCCTGATGCGATGGAAGGCCCCACGCCGGTCAGCGCCTTGATCCATGCCGCCACGATGGTCACCGCCGGCGTCTACCTGGTCGGGCGCATGCATCCGATCTACGACGTTGCCGTCTACGCGCACGGCGCCGTCGCGATCGTCGGCGCGGTCACCGCCCTGTTCGCGGCCACCATCGCCATCGTCCAGACGGACATCAAGCGCGTGCTCGCCTACTCGACCATGAGCCAGATCGGATATATGTTCCTGGCAGTCGGCGTCGGCGCCTACTCCGCCGGCTTCTTCCACCTCCTGTCCCACGCCTTCTTCAAGGCACTCCTATTCATGGCCGCGGGCAACGTCATCCACGCGATGCATGACGAGCAAGACATGCGCAAGTACGGCGGACTGCTCAAACAGCTCCCGCGCACGTCGTGGTCGTTCCTCATCGGGTCGGTATCGCTGGTGGGCGTGATTCCTTTCGTCGGCTTCTTCTCGAAGGAGCAGATCCTGGGCGCCGCGTTCTCGAAACCCGACGACTCGCTCGCGCTCGCGGTCTGGGTGTTCGGCTTCATCACGGCCTTGATCACCGGCTTCTACACCGGGCGCATGTGGTGGATGTCGTTCGCCGGCAAACCCTCTCCGGAGCGCCCGGTCGAGCACCCGCACGAGGCCCCGCCGGTGATGCTCATCCCCGTCTTCATCCTCGCCGCACTCGCCACGATCGGCGGCTTCATCCAGACCCGCGCGCTGGGCTTCGGGCCGCAGCTGGTCGACGACTTCCTCAAGTCCGCCGTCGGCAAGCAGCCCTGGGAGGGCGGGGCAGCCGAGGTGATCGCGACCTTCGCGACGATGATCCTGGCGACGCTGCTCTTCCTCGGCGCCTACCGCATCTACATCCAGCACGTGTGGAAGCCCTGGAGCGCCGTCGTCCCGTGGGCGCAGCGCCTGCTCGAGCGCAAGTACTACTTCGACGAGCTCTACGACGCGATCTTCGTCCGGACCATGGACTGGCTCGCCCGGGTCGGGCTGCGCTACGTCGAAGAACCGGTCATCGACGGCGTGGTGGTCGGCACCGGCGAGCTGGCTCAGACCGGGGCCCACAGCCTCAGCCTCACGCAGACGGGCTACTTCCGCAATTACGTACTCGTGTTCGTGGCGGGCGCCATCGTGGTGGCGGTCCTGGTCCTCGCGAGGGCCGGCTCATGACACTCACCGCCATCTGGCTCCTGCCGCTGGTAGGTGGGGTCATCGTCGCCTTCATCCCTCCGCGGTTCTCGAAGTGGTTGGGGGTCCTGGTGGCGCTGGCCACGCTCGGGATTTCGGGCGGGGTGGCGCTGGCGTTCGCGCCCGGCTACCACGGCTACCAGTTCACGGAGCAGGTGCCGTGGATCCCGCAGCTGCACGTCTTCTACCACCTCGGCGTGGACGGAATCAGCATCTGGCTGGTCGTTCTCAACGCCTTGCTGACCGTGATCGCCGTGCTGGCGACGCCGCTGACCATGCGCAACGTGAACCGCTTCATCGGTCTGATGCTCGCCATGTCCGCGGGCATGGCGGGCGTGTTCCTGGCGGTCGACCTCGTCCTCTTCTATGTGTTCTGGGAGGCGATGCTGATCCCCGCCTACTTCCTGCTCTGGCTTTTCGGCGAGGGCGAGAGGCCGGCCCGAGCTGCGATCAAGTTCGTCCTCTTCACCCTCGCCGGCTCTTTGCTGATGCTGGTCGGCGTCATCGGCGAGTACGTTTTCACCGGGCAGCAGACTTTCGACCTGGCCAAGCTGGCCACCATCGCGCCCTCCGCGAACATCCAGTTCGGGCTCTTCTTCGTCTTCGCGCTGGCGTTCGCCATCAAGACTCCCCTCTTCCCCCTCCACTCGTGGCTCCCGAGCGCCTACCTGGCCGCGCCGACGCCGATGCTGGTGACCTTCGCCGGCGTCATGGGCAAGGCCGGCGCTTACGGCTTTCTGCGGATCGCCGTCCCCCTCTTCCCCGACCCGGTCGGCTGGTGGGACTGGAGATGGGTGATTCCGGCCCTCGCCGTGGCGGCGATCATCTGGGGGGCGCTGATGGCGATCGCCCAGCGCGACCTGAAGCTGCTGGTCGCCTACTCGAGCGTGAGCCACATGGGCTTCATCGTCCTCGGCATCTTCTCCTACAACGTGCAGGGCCAACAGGGCGCCATCTTGCAGATGGTCAACCACGGGATCATCATCCCGGCGCTCTTCCTCTTCGTCGCCTGGATCGCTGACCGCACGGGCACCCGCGACCGCTCCGCCCTGGCCGGTCTGGCGGCGCGGATGCCGGTGATGGCGGGCGTCTTCACCATCGTCGTCCTCGCCGCCCTCGGGCTTCCAGGACTGAACAGCTTTGTCGGCGAGTTCATGACCTTGCTCGGCGCCTGGGAGCGAGCCCCTGTGCTGGCGGCGATCGGCGCGGTCGGACTTGTGCTGGCGCCGGTCTACATGCTCCGCATGTTCCAGGGCGCCATGCATGGCGAGCCTGTTGGACCGCGGCCGTCAGGGGACATCCAGGCGGGTCAGCTCGCGCTGGTCACCCCGCTGATCATCCTCATGTTCGCCATCGGCCTCTACCCGTACGCGCTGACGCAGCTGATGACCTCGGTCGCTCAAGCGGGCTTGTACAAGTGATCATCACCGCCGCCCTGCCCGATTACGGCTGGACTCAGGCGCTGGCCGACCTGGGCCAGATCTCACCCATCGCAACCCTCGTGGGCTTCATGCTGCTCGCGATCGTCGCCGACCTCGTCATCCCGCCGAAGCGCAGGAGCGGAGTGGTGGCCATGATCGCGGTCACGGGGCTTGCGTACTCGCTTGGCACCGCGGTGTATCGGTGGCTGTACGCGGACGGGGGCCCTGCGTACTCAGGGATGGCGACCGGCGACAGCTTCGCGCTGTTCTTCGACGTCCTCTTCGCCAGCCTCGGGATCCTCACCGTCGCCATCTCGCATTCCTATTTGCAAAAGCGGGGGATGCGCGAAGGCGAGTTCCACATCCTCATGCTCGGCTCGATCATCGGCATGATGGTGCTGGCGTCAGCCACGTCGCTGGTCACAGTCTTCCTCGGACTCGAGCTGTTGTCGATCGCGCTCTACATCGCCAGCGGCTTCGCGCGGGACGACAACCGATCGCAGGAGGCGGCAGCGAAATACCTCCTCGTCGGTGGGTTCGCCAGCGCGTTCGTGCTGTATGGGATGGCGCTGGTTTACGGCGCCGCGGGCACAACGCTCATCCCCGAGATCGCCAAGCAGGTGTCTGGCACAGCCGCCAACAATCCACTGCTGACCCTTGGCATCGTCCTCATGGGCGTCGGGTTCGCGTTCAAAGTCTCCGCCGCTCCGTTCCATATGTGGACGCCGGACGTCTACCAGGGAGCGCCCATCCCGGTCACCGCGTTCATGTCGGTCGGGACCAAGGCCGCCGCCTTCGCCATGATCATCCGCGTCTTCGCGGGCGGGCTCCCCCACCTAGCGCCCGAGTGGCAAGCGCTGCTGGCCTTCGTCGCGGCCACCAGCATGGTGGTCGGCAATCTGATGGCCATCACGCAGTCGAGCCTCAAGCGACTCCTCGCGTACTCAGGTGTCGCCCAGGCCGGCTATGTCCTCATCGGCGTCATCGCCGGCGGCAAGATCGGGTTGGCCGCGGTCCTCTATTACCTGTTCGTGTACATGTTCATGAACTTCGGGGCGTTTGCGGTGGTGACGCTATTGGCCGGTCCGGACGGGGACCGCGATCGCCTCTCCGACCTAAGCGGTCTCTACCGCCGCAACTGGCCCATGGCCGTGCTCATGACGATCTTCATGCTTTCGCTGGCGGGCTTCCCGCCGACGGTCGGCTTCTTCGGCAAGCTCTTTCTGTTCACCGCCGGCGTGAGCGCCGGGTACACGTGGCTGGTCGTGCTGGCGCTGATCATGAGCGTGGTCTCTGTTTACTACTACGTTCGGGTGCTCGTACCGGTGTGGTCGACGACTGCGCGCGCCGAACCGCTGCGAGCATCTCCCAGCAGCACCCTTGCGATCGCGTTGAGCGGCGTGCTATCCGTGGCGCTGGGCCTCTACCCGACCACCCTCCTGGTCGCGGCCCAGCTCGGAGCCCTGCCCTTCGGTCCCTAGCCGCGCGGCGGCGCGCCCAGCTGACCGCCCAGGTCGTAGGTATCCTCTGTCGGTGGCGATCAAGGACAAGCTTCGACACTTGATGGAGGCCGGCCGTGAGAAGGAGGCTTCGGACCTCATCCCGCACGTGGACGACTCTCCGCCTCCGCAGCCTGGGCGCTGGACCGCCAAAGACAACCTCGCGCACCTCAGCGCCTGGCGTCTCACCGCCGCGGCCGAGCTGGAGGCGATTCGGACCGGAAGCCCGGCGCCCGGTTCTGTGTCGGAGGACATCGATGAGAGCAACGCGAATGTCTACGAGGCCACGCGCCACCAGAGTGCCGTATCAGTCCTTGACGAAGCCCGCCGTTCGTGGGCGACGCTCGCGGCCGCGGTCGAAGCGTGCTCAGAGGACGATTTGCTCAAGCCTCGGATCCGCCGGCCGGAGCAGGCTGCTTGGCAGGTGGTTCCCGGCAACACGTTCTTCCACATCGCCGAGCATCTCGGCTACTGGAACACCGAGCGCGGTGAGGACGGCGCCGCTGAAGCGGCCGCGATTTGGGCACGTGACCTTGCCACCGCGACCTTCCCGGACGAGCGCCAAAGGGGAACCGCCGACTACAACCTTGGCTGCTTCTACGCGGTGCGGGGCCGCGCCGACGAGGCGATCCCATACCTGCGCAGCGGGATCGAGCTCAACCCCAGCTTGCGAGAGTGGGCCAAGACCGACACCGATCTCGATTCGATCCGCTCCAGGCCCGAGCTCGTCCGCCTGCTGGCCTGATCCCTAACCACCCCTCAACTTCGCGACCGCAGCGTCCAGCCGGCGTTCGCGGGTCTCCGGCTTCTTGGCCGCCTCGAGGGAGCCTGCGAGCTCCTTCTTGTTGGTAAAGGAAAGCTTCTCCCAGGCCGCGGCCGCCTTCTTGTCGCCGGCCAGCACGCGGGCGAGGTCCTTAGGCACCTCGACGGTTCGCGGCGCGTTGTCCAGCTCGAGCAGGACCGTGATCCGGTCTCCCGCGCCCACGCCGGCACCAGCCTGGATGGACTTCAAGACGCCAAGGCCGAACGTCCCGTCACCCATCGGCCTCAGCGAGCCGCGATATGGGGCGCCGGCGATCACGGCCTGGATCTTCGGCATTCCCCTGAGGCCAAGCTTGGCGGCGACGTGGTCAGGGATCGGGATGAAGGTGCCGCCCCCTCCTCCCGGGTCAGACGTGAGGACCGCCTCGAACTTGACCACGAAACCGCATTCTAGGTCGGGACGAGCGAGCCCTTTGCAAATGGTCGGGGGTATGCGCCGGGGGTGAAGTTCTCGAACGCCGGCGGCGATTTGAGGAAGCCCCCCACCGTCTGGTAGGAGTCGCCCAGCGCCAGCGCTCCATCGTTGAGAGTCCCTGGCGCGAGGGCGGGGCCGCCCCAGTTGCCGGCATCGAGCCTCGCCAGCATCGCCTCGAAGGCCATGATCGTTTCCGCAGCCGAGAAGGCGCAGTGCCCGGCGCGATGAACGAACAGCTGTCGCAGCAGGTCCTGCTTGCCGGCCGCCCGCACCACGTCGGCGTAGGCGGTCTCGTCCTGCGGCACCACAAGTCCGTCACCGATCGTGTGCATCGTGAGCACTGGCACGCTCAGGTTGCCCTCAAAGCTGACGAACCGATCGAGATAGGCCGCGGCCTTGGGGTCGGCGTTGATCCGCGTGCCGGCGTCGAGCGCGCGAAGATCCGCTGCGAGGTCGAGCCCGGCTGCGCTGTAAAGCGCCGTCACCTCGGCGCGGTTGGACGAGATCGCCAGCTGGTGCGCGTAGTCCACGCCGGTGTTCCACGATGGATTGCCGCCCGCCCTTTGCTCCAGCTCAGCGCGGTACTGGAACTCGAAAGGAAAGTCGACCTGCGACTCCCAGCGTGCCTGGGCCGCCTCTTGCGCCGCGTAGTCGGTGGGCGCCGGCTCGGGCCCGGTCAGGTCGAACCAGCCGGGCAGGTCGCCGAGCGCTGCGATCAGCGCGATTCGGGCCTGACCTTGTGGCGTCGCGGCCGCCTGGTTGAAGACCTGGGCCGCGAGATCGGCGTTCGCTTGCGGGTTGGTGATGCCGACGAGCTGCAGCTGCGAAGCCGGCGCCAGGAGCGTCTTGAACGCGTAGGCGCCGTCGAGCCCGGTGTTCCATGTCGCCACGCCTCCCGCGAGCACGCCACACAGCGGGATCGCTCCCGCGAAGCGGTCAGGGTAGGTCTGAACCAGGCCGGCGGTGATGATCCCACCGAGCGATCCGCCCCACGCGATCACCCGCTTCGGCTTGGAAAAGCGCTGGTTGAACAGATCGAGGACCGCGACCTGGTCCTTGAGTGCGTCCTCGATCGCCCATCCGGTCGAGCTGTACGACGAGCCCGCGATGGCGTAGCCGTGATCGAGCAGCCAGGACGAGATGAGAGGCAGAGGCGAATCGGTCGCCAGGTTGATCCGGCCGGGGGCAACGTATCCATGGCTGTAGAGGAAGAGCGTCCCGTTCCATATCGTCGGGATCTCGATGCGGTACTGGGCGGCGCCGATGCTGCCCGACACAGACGTCGTGGCCGGGGATGGGCTGGGTGTCGGACTGTGCGCCGCGGGTACGCCACTCGAGGGCGCGCATGCCGCGAACAGAAGGGCAGCGATCAGGAGGAATACGAGCCTCATGGATGTGAAACCCCGGCCGAGTGACTCCAATTCAGATATTGGACCGGGACTGACCACCGTCCACGGCGATGCACGCACCGTTGAGGAGGCTGGCCTGCTGGGAGCAGACGAAAGCGACCACGCTGGCCACCTCCTCGACTGCGCCAAACCGACCGAGCGGCATCTCGGCGCGCACGAACTTGCCAATCCCTTCCGGGTCTGCTTGCTGGCGACGAAACCAGCCGCCGCCCTCCCATAGGATCGAACCCGGAGCGACGCAGTTGACGGTCACGCCCTGCGATGCCACCTCGCGAGCCAGCGACGTCGTGAAGCTGATCTCGGCGGCCTTGGCGGCGTTGTAGGCGGGAGCACCTCCGGCCTCGCGTCCATAGACGGAAGCGATGACGACGACGCGGCCCCAGCCGCGCTCGACCATACCCGGCAGCACGAGCTGCGTCATGCGAGTGCTGACTCCGAGGTTGCCGGCGAACGCGGTTTCGAACTCGGCCGGGCCGGTGTCCGCCCACGAGCTACCCGCACGCACGCCGAGGTTGTTGATGAGGATGTCCACGGGGCCGAGGACGTGCTGGGTTTCGCTGACTGCAAGCCGGCAGCCGGCCTCGGTCAGCAGGTCCGCGACCACGCCAAGGCCGCCTAGCGACTGCGCGGTGCGCTCGACGTCCGCTTCGGTGCGGGCCGCGACCGCCACACGCACTCCCTCCGCGGCGAGCGCGTGAGCGATGCCGAGGCCGATGCCCTTCGTGCCGGCCGTGACCAGCCCGACCTTGCCTGCGATGCCGAGGTCCACGCAAGCATCGTAGTTAGACTGGAGTCATCGCCATACCGGTCCTCCCGCCGGGCGCGC
>CATPBF010000145.1 GCA_955652585.1 Candidatus Dormiibacterota bacterium
ACGTGAACTTCGCGCTCACAACGGAATGGCTGCAGCGGCTCGTCGTCGAGGTTGCGTCGCGCGGCCACGGCTACGGCGCGACCGATCTCGGCCACCGGGAGCCTGTGCAGGTGGAATTCGGGAGCATCAACCCCACCGGACCGATGCACATCGGTCACGGCCGGGGAGTGGTCCTGGGCGACTCGATTTCGAGAGTGCTCGAGTTCACGAGTCACCAGGTCCAGCGCGAGTACTACGTCAACGACCAGAACACGCAGGCGCGCCGGTTCGGGGCCTCGGTGTGGGCACGGATGCACGGTGAAGAGCCGCCCGAAGGCGGCTACGCCGGCGCGTACGTGACCGAGCTGGCGGAAATGGCCAAAGCTGACCTTGGCGATGTCGACTCATTGCCTCGCGACGAGGCCGAAGCGAAGGTGCGCGAGTACGCCATCGCAGTGATGGTCTACCGCATCCGAGCCAGCGTCGCCCGCTTGAACGTCCGGTACGACGAATGGTTCCCGGAATCAAGGCTGTGGCAGGACGGTTTGCCGCAGCTCGCGATCAACCGGCTGCGCGATGCGGGCTTCCTCAAGGAGCGCGACGGCGCGCTGTGGTTCGGCCCTGCTCTCGAAGAGGAAGATGGGCTCGGCGAGCAGGTTCGTTCTGAGAAGGACGATCGCGTGGTGATCCGCTCGAACGGAGAGCCGACTTACTTCGCATCAGATCTCGGCTACCTGCTCAGCCGGTTCGAGCGCCGAGGCTTCAACCGCGTGATCGAGGTCTGGGCCGCGGACCATCACGGCTACGTCGCCCGCTTGAAGTCTGCCGCCGCCGCGCTCGGAATCAACGCCGACCAGCTCGTGATCATCATCCACCAGATGGTCAACCTCAAGGAAGGCAAGATGTCCAAGCGCGCCGGGCGTTTCGTCGAGCTCGACGAGCTCGTCGATAAGGTCGGCTCCGACGCGGTGCGCTACTTCTATCTGCTCCGCTCACCCGACACGACCATCGAGTTCGACCTCGAGCTCGCGCTCACGCAGAGCAGCGAGAACCCTGTTTATTACGCTCAATATGCGCACGCACGGCTCTCCAACGTCGAGGCCACCGCGAACGAGCGGCATCCCAAGCTGCCGGAGCCGGCGAACGTGTCGCTGCTGATCCACCCATGGGAGCTGGACGTCGCTCGCCAGCTCGCCTACTGGCCTGAGGTCGTCGAGGATGCGACCCGGCTGCTCGAGCCGCATCGCATTCCTTATTACGTGCACGACCTCGCCACCGCCGTGCATCGCTTCTATCACGCGGGCAACGAAACGGGCGAGCACCGCGTGGTGGTGGACGACCCGGAGCTGACCAGGGCCCGGCTCGAGCTGTGTCGCGCGGCGCGTCACACTTTGAAGACGGCGCTCGACCTCATCGGCGTCACCGCCCCAGATCGCATGTAGGCATCACGTAAGGAGAAGCATTGGACGTCACCTGGCTTGGACACGGTTGCTTCCGGCTCCGCGGCCGCAACGCCGCCGTCGTCACCGACCCTTATCCGCCCGCGATCGGGCTCAAGCTGCAGCGACTCGACGCCGACCTCGTTACCGTCAGCCACGAGCACGAGAACCACAGCTACGTGCAGGCCGTGCGCGAGGCGTACGAGATTCGTGGACCGGGCGAGTACGAGGTGGCCGGCGTCTCCGTCATCGGGGTCCCCACCTATCACGACGCGGATAAAGGCGCCAAGCACGGCCGGAACACGGTGTATCTGATCGAGATCGACGACGTCCGGGTCTGCCACCTCGGCGACCTCGGTCACAGCCTCGACGACGCGGAGGCCGAAACGCTTTCCTCCGCCGACGTCCTCCTCGTCCCGGTCGGCGGGCGCACGACGATCAACGCCACCCAGGCGGCCGAGGTGGTGAGGCAGCTCGAGCCGCGGTACGTCGTGCCGATGCATTACGCGATCCCGGGTTTGAAGCTCCAGCTGGACCCCATCGACCGTTTCCTCAAGGAGATGGGCGTCACTGCCGGGGAGCCTCAGCCCAAGCTTTCGGTCCAGAAGTCGTCCGGCGAGTACGACACGAAGGTCGTCCTGCTGGAGCCCAGAGCCGAACCGAAGGCTTAGTCCCCCTCTCCCCTTCAGGGGAGAGGGTCGGGGAGCGGGGCGCGGGTGCCCCTTAACGGCCGAAATGTTTACCCCGGGGTCCGACCCGGTAAGATTTGAAAAACCGCCCTGGAGGGTCTCTATGTCGAAGTACGTTTTCGTGACCGGCGGTGTCGTCTCCTCGCTCGGCAAGGGGATCACTGCGGCGTCCATCGGGAACATCCTGAAGGCCCGCCACCTCACCGTCTCCCTGCAGAAGCTGGACCCCTACCTCAACGTCGACCCCGGGACCATGAGCCCCTACCAGCACGGCGAGGTGTTCGTCACTGACGACGGCGCGGAAACCGACCTCGACCTCGGCCACTATGAGCGGTTCGTCGACGAGAACCTGAGCGTCGCCTCAAACGTGACCACGGGGAAGATTTACCAGGAGGTCATCGCGCGCGAGCGGCGCGGCGACTACCTGGGCGCCACGGTGCAGGTCATCCCGCACGTGACCAACGCGATCAAGGAGAAGATCCTCCGCGCTTCGCGGGACCCGCAGGCCGACGCCGTCGTGGTCGAGGTGGGGGGGACTGTCGGTGACATTGAGAGCCTCCCTTTCCTCGAAGCGATCAGGCAGCTCAAAAACGACGTCGGTCGGCAGAACGTCTTTTACGTCCACTGCTCGCTGGTCCCAGTCATCCGCGGCGAGGAGGCGAAGACCAAGCCGACGCAGCACTCGGTGCACGCGCTTCGCGCGATTGGAATCCAGCCCGACGCGATCATCTGCCGCTCGGAGATGGCGATCGGCGCCGACCTCAAAGAAAAGATCGCCCTGTTCTGTGACGTGCCGCGCGAAGCCGTGGTCTCGGTGCCCGATGTGGATTCCATCTACGAGGTGCCTCTGCTGCTCGAGGCGGCCGGGTTCGGCAAGGTGATGGCGAAGCACTTCGAGCTCGACGAGGTCGCGAATGCGCCGGAGAACGGCCCCTGGATCCAGATGGTCGATCGCATCAAACACCCGCGAGCCACGGTGCCAATCGCGCTGGTCGGCAAGTATGTGGCGCTGCCGGATGCTTACCTCAGCGTCATCGAGTCGTTGAAGCACGCAGGCATCCACCACGGCCTTGCTATCGACATCCGCTGGGTGTCATCGGAGAAGCTCGACGAGGGCGACACCTCACCGTTGATGGGCGTCGCCGGCATCGTGGTCCCCGGAGGGTTCGGCTATCGGGGCATTGAAGGCAAGGTCCAGGCTTCGCGATACGCACGGCACAACCGCATTCCCTACCTCGGTCTCTGCCTCGGCATGCAGTGCGCGGTCATCGACTTCGCGCGTGAGGCGCTCGACGCTCCCGACGCCAACTCGACGGAGTTCGCTGCGTTCACCTCGACGCCGGTGATCGACCTCATGCCCGAGCAGAGGAACATCGACCAGATGGGCGCCACCATGCGGCTGGGCCTGTATCCGTGCAAGCTGCTCCCCGGATCGCTCGCTCACAAGGCTTACGCAGAAGAGGTCGTGTACGAGCGCCACCGCCACCGCTTCGAGTTCAACAACGAGTACCGCGAATCGCTTGGCGAAGCGGGGATGGTGTTCAGCGGCGTATCGCCGAATGGACGCTTGGTGGAGATCGTAGAGCTGGCTGACCACCCCTGGTTCGTGGCCTCGCAGTTCCACCCCGAGTTTCGCTCGCGACCAAACCGCGCCCACCCGCTGTTCCGGGACTTCGTGCGTGCGGCCTTCCTGCAGAGCGGCATCGACCAGATGGAGCTCCGCCCGGCGGAGCTGCTCGAAGAGACCGAAGGCAGCTAGGGAGACACCGGTGGAGCAGCAAAGAAGGGGGATCCCCTCGTTCCAGGCGCGCGGTGAGCTCTCGCTGGAGCTCGTCCACGCCACAGAGGCCGCCGCGCTCGCCTGTGCTCGCTTGCTGGGCAAGGGCGATCCGGACCGTGTCAGTGAAATTGCGGGGGACGCGATGAGACGCGCGCTCGAGGACTTAGGCCTCGGCGGAACGATCGTGCTCGGTCCGCGCAACGATCCCAATCTCGCATCGGGAACGTCGCTCACCGGGGGCGAGCGCCTTTTCGACTTCGGACTCTTCCCCGTCGAGGGCGCAAGCCAGGTGGCCAGAGGGTCTGCAAACGCGGTCTCGATCGTCGCGGCGGTCGAGCCCGGCGGCTTCGCCCAGTTGCCTCAGGTCTGGTACGTCGAAAAGATGGTCGCCGGCCCCGGAGCTCGCGGCGCGATCGACCTGGACGATTCGATCACGGACAACCTGCGGCGAATCGCCTTTGCCCGCGACGCTCGTGTGAAGGACCTCACGGTGGTCATCCTCGATCGCCCGCGGCACCAGGAGATCATCGCGGAGGTCAATGCCGCAGGCGCCCGCGTCCGCACTCTGGAAGAGGGCGATGTCGCCGGCGCGGTGATGGCCGCCGTGCCGGGCGCAGGAATCGATGCCGCGATCGGGATCGACGGCCTTCACGCCACCCTGATCGCGGCCTGTGCGGTGCGCTGCCTGGGCGGCGAGCTGCAGGCCAGGCTGTGGCCGCGCAACGAAGAGGAGCGCGCCCTGATCGGGGATCTCGCCGGTCGGGCCTTCGGCGTCGCCGACCTGGTGCCCGCGGCGGACGTGGCGGTCGCGATCACCGGCGTGACCGGAGGCCAGCTGCTGCCAGGAGTCGTGTTCGGGAGCGGTTATGCCGAGTCGTCCTCGCTTCTCATGTCCAGTCGCCAGGCGACAGTCCGTCGCCTGACCACCCGCCACCACGCGCTCGGCGAATCCGGCTGGATCGGCGCGGGGTAGACCGGATTAGGCCGTTCCCGGCTGGGGTATCAATTAGAGGAAATGGACGATAGGAACCCGCTGTACCCGCCCCCGGGCGGGGGCCAGCTGCCGCCACCGCCGCCGAACTACCCGGTGACGTCGGATATTCCGCCGAGCTCCCCGTACCACTACTCGCCCGCACCCCCACGCCGGGCTAACCGCGGGCTTCTGGGCGGCCTCGCGGCCGCTGCCGCGGCTGCGTTCGCGTACGGCAAATGGGCCCTTCTGCTCGCATTCAAGATCCCGGCCGCCGGGACGCTGATCTCACTGGTAATCAGCTTCGGGGGCTACGCGATCTTTTACGGACCTTGGTTTGCGGTTGCCCTGCTCTCGATGATCTTCGTCCACGAGATGGGCCATGTCGTCGAGATCCGGCGCCAGGGCATGCAGGCCACGGCTCCGATCTTCATCCCGTTCCTGGGGGCTGCCATCTTCCAGCGGTCACACCCGACCGACGCGCTCAAGCAGGCCCAGATTGGAATCGCCGGCCCAATTGCCGGCACGATCGGCGCCACCGTGGCGTTCGCCCTTTACGGAACGCTGCACAACCCGGTGCTGCTGCTGGCCGCGCTGATCGGCTTCTACATCAACCTCTTCAACCTGATACCGATCTGGCAGCTCGACGGCTCCTGGATCCTCGCTCCCGTTTCGAAGTGGTTCATGGTCGGCGGCTACGCGCTGCTGGCGGTCGGAGCCCTGTTCTTCCACTTCCTGCTCAACCCGCTGGTCATCATCATCGCCGTGCTTGGCGTCCCGAGCCTCATCGAGCGGTTCCGGACCGCGAACAACCCCTACTACACCTCGGTTCCCGCCCGCGCCCGCTGGGCCATGGGAGCTGCCTGGCTGGCATTGGTCGTGTTCCTTGGGGTGTTCAGCCTGCAAGCCAGCAGCCTGCTCGGTACCTTCGCCCACTAGACTTATATCTGCCTGGAGGCATCACGTTGAAAGCACAGATCCATCCCACCTATTACGAAGACGCGGTCGTCACCTGCGCGTGCGGGAACACGTTTACGACCGGGTCGACGCGCAAAGAGCTCAAGACGGAGATCTGCTCGGTGTGCCATCCGTTCTTCACCGGCACGCAGAGGATCGTGGACACGGGCGGCCAGGTCGAGCGCTTCCGCAAGCGGGCGGCTAAGACCCGCAGCAACTAGATGCCGGAGCCGAAGGCTTCCGCTCCGGAGGCTGAGACTCCGGTGAGCTCCCCACAGAGCGAGGACCAGGGAGTACCGAAGAAAGAGCAATTCTTTTATGGCGGCCAAGCGGTCATCGAAGGCGTGATGATGCGCGGCAAGCGGTACTACGCGGTCGCCGTGCGCCTCCCGACCACCAAGCAGATAGTGGTCGACCGCGGCGAGCTGAAAGCCGCGATCTATGTCAACCCGTTCTGGAAGCTCCCGTTTGTGCGAGGGCTCGCCTTGATCGGCGAGCAGCTCCACCTGGGCATGAAATCGCTCATGTGGTCGGCGAACATGAACGCGGGCGCGCAGGGAGTCGCGATCGGCAAGAAGGAGATCCGCAGCTCGGTCGCGATCGCAGGGGTATTCGCCCTCCTCATCTTTATCGGCCTCCCGTTGCTGCTGGCCGGGCTCGCCGTGCATCAAAGCCGGGGCTTTGTTTTCGTCCTCGTCGAAGGGATCATCCGCGTTGGCCTCGTCCTGGGCTATCTGTCGCTGATCGCGCTGCTGCCCGACGTCCGCCGGGTCTTTCAGTACCACGGCGCCGAGCACAAGACCATCAACGCTTATGAGTCGGGATGGCCACTGGAGGTTGCGTCGGTGCGCCGAGCGAGCCTCCTCCACCCTCGCTGCGGCACTGGTTTCCTGCTTGTCGTCCTGGTCGTGAGCGTGATCGTGTTCTCGATCGTGGCGCTGTTCAACCCGAACTGGTTCTGGCTGATCGCGAGCCGCGTGCTGGCGATCCCCGTTATAGCCGGCGCGGGATTCGAGCTCATCCGATTCATGGCCCGCAACCGGAACCGCCCGGTCGTGAAGGTCATGCTGGTGCCGGTGCTGGCGACTCAGAAGTTCACGACCCGCGAGCCGTCCGACGACATGCTCGAGGTCGCGATCGTCGCTTTCAACAGCGCCCGCGAGGGTGAGGAGGATACGGCCGGAGCAGCGGCTTGAAAGCGCAAGTGGGGAGGCACTCCCGCGATTTCGTCGCGGGGGCCCCAGAGGACGCTGCGCCTTCTTGTGACAGGAAGGACGCTTGGAGAGTTTGTTGTGATTGATCGGCTCGAGGGAATCGCCAAGCGCTATCACGACATCGAATCGGAGATGGCGCGGCCGGAGGTGGCGTCCGATCACGAGCAGCTGACCAAACTCGCGCGCGAACAGCGGACCCTGCGCGAGATGGTCACCACGTACGAGGACTACAAGCGTGCTCTCCATGAGGCGGAGTCGGCGCGCGACATGCTCAAGCACGAAAAGGACCCGGAGATGCAGGAGTATCTGCGCTCGGAGGAGCGGCGCGCGGCCACCCAGGCGGGCGAAGGCGGCGAGCGCCTGAAGGTCCTGCTCCTGCCCAAGGACCCCAACGACGAGCGTGACGTCATCGTCGAGATCCAGGGCGCTGAAGGTGGGGAGGAGGCGGCCCTGTTCGCCGCCGACCTGTTCCGGATGTACACAAGGTGGGCCGAGAAGAAAGGCTGGAAGGTCGAAGTCGTCGAATCCTCCCCGAGCGAGAAGGGAGGCTTCGACAAGATCGTGTTCGAAGTTCACGGCCAGGGCGCCTACTCGCAGCTGAAGTACGAGGGTGGCGTGCACCGCGTCCAGCGCGTGCCGAAAACCGAGGCGCAGGGCCGCATCCACACCTCGGCCGCCACGGTCGCCGTGATGCCTGAGGCGGACCCCGTCGAGGTCGAGATCAAGCCGGAGGACCTCGAGATCAAAACTTCGACCTCCACCGGACCGGGCGGGCAGAGCGTGAACACGACCTACTCCGCGATCCGCATGACCCACAAGCCGACTGGTCTGGTCGTGAGCATGCAGGACGAGAAGTCCCAGCTGCAGAACCGGGAGAAGGCGCTGCGGGTCCTGCGGGCTCGGCTCTATGACCTGAAGCTCGCCGAGCAGCAGGCGGCCATCGGCGCGGAGCGACGTTCGATGGTCGGCACCGGGGGGCGGTCGGAGAAGATCCGCACGTACAACTTCAAGGAGAATCGGGTGACCGACCACCGGATCAAGCTCACCCTGCACAGGCTCGACTCCGTGATGAACGGCGACCTCGACGAGCTTGTCGCCGCGCTTGTCAACGCCGAGCGCGCGGCGCAGCTGAACGGTGGGAATGCTGCGTGACCAGCCCCGGAGGTTCCTTGCATCTTCGCGTCCTAGACGGCCGGGCGCCTGCGGCGCTGAAGCCAGCGTCGCCTCCTGCGCGCGCTCGGTCACGCCTCTACGGGATGCGTTCCCTCGCGTGCTCGTCGTCTCCTTGGCTCCGGCCGTCGATGCCGCGAATCTGCGACGGAACCCCGGGTCCGGTCACGCGCTAGTTGACGGTAATCGAGGTCCTGAAGGCAGCCTCCCGTCATCTGCAGAAGCACAGCTCTGACTCGGCGCGGCTCGACGCGGAGATACTGCTGGCCAAAGCGCTGGGTGTGCGCCGGCTCGACCTCTACCTGCAGTTCGACCGGCCTCTTTCGGACGACGAGCTGACCCGCTATCGCGGCCTAGTCAAGAAACGCGCTCACGGCGACCCGGTCGCCTACCTGGTCGGCCACAAGGAGTTCATGGCCCTCGACTTCGAGGTGACGTCTGCGGTCCTGGTGCCCAACCCCGACACGGAGGTGCTGGTCCAGCGGGCGGTGTCGATCGCAAGGCAGGCGAACGGGCCGCTGCGCGTAGCGGATATCGGGACCGGCAGCGGGTGCATCGCGATCGCGATCGCGCACTATGCGCCGGGAGTGGATGTGTGGGCGAGCGATGTGAGCCGCGAAGCTCTGGAGGTCGCGTCCCGCAACGTCGCGCGGCATAGCCTGGCCGACCGGGTGCATCTGGCCTCCGGGGATCTGCTCGATTCGCTGCCGGGACAGTTCGACCTGGTCTGCGCGAACCTGCCGTATGTGGCGCCTGGTGCGGACCTGCCCGCCGAGGTCACGGCGCAGCCGGCCGGGGCGCTTTACGCGGATCAGGATGGCGCCGCCGTCGTGCTGCGTCTGCTCGAGGCCGCCCCGGCCCGTCTGAATGCCGGCGGCCGGCTGCTCGTCGAGCTGAGCCCGGCGATCGCAGGCGCTCTCACCGAGGCGGCGGTCCGCTCCTTCTCCAATCACGAAATGCACCGCGACCTCGGCGGCCACGAAAGGGTGGTCGAGTTGTGGTCCTGAAACCGACCCGTGCTGGGCTCACCCGGGCCGCCAAACTCCTACGAAGCGGCGGAGTGATCGCATTTCCGACCGACACCGTCTACGGGCTTGGTGCGGCAGCCGACGACGAGGTCGCCTGCCGCAGGATCTTTGCCATCAAGGGCCGGCCGGTCGGCCTGCCGCTGATCCTCATGGCGGCAGCGGAGTCACAGCTCGAAGGCTGGGTGCACGTCGACAGCCGCGCCGAGGAGTTCATCCGTCGCTTCTGGCCGGGTCCGCTCACGGTTATTCTTCACGCGAAGGGCGGCGGCACACTAGGCGTTCGGATCCCCAAGCACGAGGTCACCCTCGAGCTCCTGCGGGCTGCGGGACCGCTCATGACCACGAGCGCGAACCTTCACGGCAAGGAACCCGCGATGAACGCCGGTGAGGCCGCCGCGCTCAGCGGGGTGGCGGCGATCCTCGACGGCGGCCCTGCTCCAGGAGGTGTTGCGTCCAGCGTTCTCGACCTCACGGGCCCGGAGCCGCACGTTCTCCGTGAGGGCGCAATCTCGACCGCACACCTCCTCGGCCCGCCGCCCCCCCGCGCGGGATAGGACTTAGGATTCGAGCATGGCCGCACCCATCACGACGATGACCTTTCGCGCGCTTGATCGCGACGATCCGGAGGTAGCCAACCTGATCCGGAAGGAGTACAAGCGGCAGTCGGAGACGCTGGAGCTCATCGCCTCCGAGAACCTCACGAGCCCCGCCATCCTCGAAGCTCTCGGCACCCTTCTCACCAACAAATACGCCGAGGGTTATCCGGGCCGTCGCTATTACGGCGGCACCGGCGAGGTGATCGACAAGATCGAGTCGCTCGCGGTCGATCGAGCCCAGAGGCTCTTCGGCGCCGAGTATGTGAACGTGCAGCCGCACTCCGGGTCGCAGGCCAATGCCGCCGTCTACATGGCCGTTTGCGCGCCCGGCGACCGGGTCATGGGTATGGACCTGTCAGCGGGCGGCCACCTTTCACACGGCAGCCCTGCCAACTTCAGCGGCAAGTTCTACGAGATCCACTCGTACGGCGTCAGCCGCGACACCGAGCTGATCGACTACGACGCCATGGAAAAGCTCGCGGAACAGGTAAGGCCGAAGATGCTCATCGGTGGGTTCTCGGCCTATCCGCGTGTAGTCGACTGGGCCCGGATGCGCGCGATCGCCGACTCCGTCGGCGCCACCTTCATGGTCGACATGGCCCACGTCGCGGGGCTCGTGGCCGGTGGCGTGTACCCGTCGCCGATCCCGCACGCGCCCATCGTCACCACCACCACGCAGAAGACGCTCAGGGGCGCATGGGGCGCGATCATCCTGTGCGACAACGCGCATCAGAAGGCGATCGATTCTGCTGTATTTCCAGGCATCCAGGGCGGCCCACTGATGCACGCGATCGCCGCCAAAGCCGTTTGCTTCGGCGAGGCGCTCAAGCCCGACTTCAAGGTGTACGCAAAACAGGTGGTCGTGAACGCCAAGGCAATGGCGACGCGGTTGCAGGAGCGTGGGTTGAGGTTGGTCAGCGGCGGCACCGACAACCACTTGATGCTGGTCGACCTGCGCCCGCAGAAGCGCACGGGCAAGCAGGTGCAGGACATCGCCGATACCGTCGGCATCACGCTGAACCGGAACTCGATTCCTTACGACGAAGCGTCGAAGTTCAACCCGAGCGGCGTTCGCGTCGGCACCCCGCTCGTGACCACGCGCGGCATGCGCGAGGCGGAGATGGTGACGATCGCCGACTGCCTTGCCGATCTGATCGAGCGCATCGACGATCCGGCGGCGCTCGACTCGGTGCACGAGCGCGCGCTGGAGCTGTGCAGGAAGTTCCCGCTCCCCTACGCGTTCGACTAAGAACGAATCTGTTGGGCGACTTCTTCAGCGTCACCTTCCTCGAAACCCTGCGCGACAAGGTGCTCCCCGGCCTGTGGCCGCTGCTGGTCGCGCTGGCCGTCTGCGCGCTGCTGGTGCCGCTGGCGATCCTCATTTCGAGGCGGACGGGCACCGTGGCGGTTCCGGGCGGACGCCACGCCCACGCCACGCCGACCCCGCTGCTCGGCGGACTGGCCATGTTCTTTGGGTTTGCGATCGCGGTTTTGGTGTTCGTGCCATCCACCACCACCAGGACGGGGGTGCTCGTCGTCTCGGGCCTCGCCGCCGTGCTCCTG
>CATPBF010000146.1 GCA_955652585.1 Candidatus Dormiibacterota bacterium
GCGCCGGCCAGGTCGCGCTTGAGCTCCGCCATCATCTCTTCCGCCGTCTCGACTGGCCGTACGTCGACGCCGCGATGGTCCGGGTGCGTCGCAGTCGTCACCAGCGTCACGCGTGCGCCGCGGTCCGCAGCCGCGGCCGCGATCGCAAAGCCCATTTTCCCGCTCGAGTAGTTGCTGATAAAGCGGACCGGGTCGATCGGTTCGCGCGTGCCGCCCGCGGTAACCACCACCCCCCGCCCAGCCAGGTCGTAGTTGGAACGCACGGCGTCCGCCATCGCCTTCATCAGCGCCGACGCATTCGCAAGCCGGCCTGCGCCAACGTGACCGCTCGCCAGGTGACCGGATTCCGGCTCGACTACGACCACGCCCCGGCGGCGCAGACCAGCGATGTTTTCCTGCACGGCGCGCTTCGACCACATGGCGTCGTTCATCGCCGGCGCGACCACGATCGGGCAGCGCGACGCCAGCAGCGTCGCCGTGACGATGTCGTCGGAGCGACCGCTCGCGACGCGCCCGATGATGTTGGCCGTCGCGGGCGCCAGCAGGATCAGCTGGGCCCAGTCTCCGAGCGTCACGTGTGGCTCCGGCGAACCATCGGCCGACCACAGGCCCGTGAGCACAGGGTTGCCAGTGACCCCCTGGAAGGAAGGAGCGCCCACGAACCGGGTCGCCGACGCGGTCATCGCCACTCGGACCTGGGCCCCGGCCTGGGTCAGCGCCGAGGCCAGGTCCACGATCTTGTAGGCGGCGATGCCGCCCGCGACCAGGAGCGCGATGCGCAGGCCCTTCAGCTCATTGGGTACCGGAGTTGGATCGAGGGGCATGGATTAAGTGTGGCGCTCGCGCACACGGCGGATGATCGCCAGCACCTCCTGGACCGCGCGCTCGAGGTCGTCGTTGACGACCACGTGGTCGAAATGCGGCGCGAGCTCCATCTCGTCCTGCGCGATGAGTTGCCGCGCCGTCTGGTCCCGGGGGTTCTCGCTGTGGCGCTCGGTGCGGCGCCTCAAGAGCTCGTCCATGTTCGGTGGCGCGAGGAAGATGCGTAGCGCGTCCGGCGCGCGCTTGCGCACCTGCTCGGCGCCCTGGACGTCGATCTTGAGGACGATGTCGAATCCGGCCGCGCGCGCCTCATTGAGCGGGGCGATGGGCGTGCCGTAGAGGTGGCTGTCGTAGGTCGCGTACTCGAGGAGGGCGCCCTCGCGGATCAGCCCCTCGAACTCTTCTCTGTTCACGAATCGGTAGTCGACGCCGTCGACCTCGCCCGCTCTGGGAGGACGCGTGGTGTACGACACCGAGTACTTCAGGTTCGGGTCCAGTTCGAGCAAGCGCTTGATCACCGTGTCCTTGCCGACACCCGACGGCCCGGAGATCACGACCAGCAAGCCTCGTCCGTCGGTCATTTGACCGCATCCCAATACGCTGTGAAGTCGGCCGGCGGCGCGACCTCGAATGTCATCTCCACGTTGGTGCGTGGGTGGCGAAGGCGCAGGCGCCAAGCGTGCAGCATCGGCCGCGCCGGCTCGCCCGGCCCACGCGCGCCGTACTCGGCATCGCCGGCCAGCGGGTGGCCGAGCGCCGCGAGATGAACGCGGATCTGATGCGTGCGGCCGGTATCGAGGTCACAGCGCAGGAGTGTATGCGTGCTGCGCTTTTCGACGACCTGGTATCGCGTCCGCGCAAAGCGGCCGCCGGCCACGACCGCCATACGCTTGCGATCCTTCGGGTCACGGCCGATGGCGCCTTCCAGATCGCCCGCATCCGTCTTGAAGCGCCCCCGTGCGATCGCCAGATATGTTCGGCTCAGTGTGCGGTCGCTGAGCTGGGCCGAGAGGGCGCGATGGCTGGGGTCGTTGCGCGCCACGACGATCAACCCTGACGTGCCCTTGTCGAGGCGGTGGACGATTCCCGGCCGCGCCTCGCCTCCTGCGGCCGACCAGCTCCCGCCGCGACCCAGCAGCGCATGAACGAGAGTGCCGGAGTAATGGCCGGGCGCCGGGTGGACCACCATCCCCGCCGGCTTATTGATGACCACCAGGTCCGCATCTTCGTAGACGACCTCCAGCGGGATCGCCTCGGCGGAAGCAACAGAGATGTATGCCTGCGGGATCTCATACTCGACGACGTCCCCTTCCGCGACTCGATCTGAGGGATCGGCGCTCGCACCATTGACGCGGACCAGGTGGCTTTTGATGAGGCGCGCTGCGGCAGCCCGGCTCAGCTCGGGCTCACGCTCCGCGATGAAACGGTCGAGCCGGGGCGCGGCGACCTCGGCGGTTAGCTTGCGTGGGGCTTGCGTAGTACGTACCCGACGATCAGCAAGAACACACCGATGCTCACGGCTGAGTCGGCGACGTTGAAGACCGGCCAGAAATGGAAGTTGATGAAGTCGGTGACGCCGCCACCGTTGATGATGCGGTCGAATGCGTTGCCAAGCGCGCCGCCCACGATGAGCCCGAACACCGCGTCGCTGCTGAGGTCGCCGGGCTGGCGGACCACGTAGACAGCGAGACCGATCGACACCGCCAGGGCTGCGATCAGGAAGAACCAGGGGCCGACCGGAGCAAAGCCAAACGCCGCGCCGGCGTTGCGAATGTTGGTGATGCCGACCACGTGGTCGATCACCGAGACCTCGGTGCCGTACGGCACGCTCGAGGTGACGATGCTCTTGGTCAGCCGGTCGAGGACGAACACGACCAGCGCCACGCTGAAGAAGAGCACTCGCCCGGTATGGTTGGTCAGCTTCGCTTCAGTCCGATCCAGATCTGCTCTCCTTCCAGCAACAGCTGTTCACCCTCGCAGTCATCCTTGCCGTGTTCGATGGTCACGGACAGAGTCTCGTTCTTGATGTAGTCGGCGTGCGTCTCGATAGCGCGTGCGAGCAGGCCGTCAGCCTCGAAACAGGTGTGGATCCGATCCTCCACGTTGAGGCCCATCCTCTTGCGCCGGTCCTGGATGAGGCGGACGACCTCGCGCGCGAGCCCTTCCAGGCGCAGCTCTGCGGTGATCTCGGTGTCCAGCTTCACCTCGGGCGCGCCGAATACGATCCTCTTAACGTTCAACTCCTCGCGCACGATCGCAGCGATGTCGTCGGGCAGGGGCTCGCCCGGGAGCGCCACCGAGGCGAGGGGCTGGCGGACCCTGATTCGAACTGCGTCCCGGGCCGCCAGTCCCGCTTCGACCGCCTGTCTTGCGAGCGCCATATCGGCCTCGACCTTCGGATCGTGCCATGGCATCGCCTCCGGAAAGTCGCTGAGGTGGACCGAGCGTCCGTCCGAGAGGTTGCGATACATCGCCTCCGCCATGAAGGGCACGAACGGCGCCATGAGGAGGCTGACGGTCGATAGCGTCTCGTACAGAGTTTGGTAGGCGGCCAGCTTGTCGCGGTCCGACTGCGACTTCCAGAATCGCCGCCGCGAGCGGCGGACGTACCAGTTCGACAGCTCGTCGACGAAACGCTGGATCTTCCGGGCAGGCTCGTTAGCGTCGTAGCGGTCGAGTCCGGTCGTCACCGTTTCCACGAGACCGCTCAGCCGCGACAGCAGCCATCGATCCAGCACGTGCCGCTCGCCCACCGGAACCTGGGCTGCCGAAGGATCGAATTTGTCGAGCCGCGCGTAGGTGACAAAGAAGGAATAGCAGTTCCAGAGCGGGATGAAGAACTGCTGCGTGGTTTCCCTTAGTCCCGCGTCGCCGGTGCGATAGTTCTCGCCCACCTGGGTGGACGTGTAGAAATACCAGCGCACTGCATCGGAGCCAAATGTGTCGAAGAGGTAGTTCGGGTCGAGGACGTTGCCCCTGGACTTCGACGCCTTCTTGCCTTTCGGGTCGACCACGTGGCCGAGGCAGATCACGTTGCGGTACGCGTTCTGCTTGAAAAGGAGTGTAGATATCGCCAGCAGCGTGTAGAACCAGCCCCGGGTCTGGTCGACCGCCTCCGAGATGAAGTCCGCGGGAAATGTGCCCTTGAACTCGTCGGCGCCCTTGCGAGGGTAGCCGCGTTGTGCGAAAGGCATCGATCCGGAGTCGAACCAGGTGTCGAGCACCTCCGGAATGCGCTTCATCGTGCCTCCGCATTTCTCGCACGGGAGCGTGATCGCGTCGATGTAAGGCCGGTGGAGATCGGCGTCGTCCGCCAGTCCGACCTCGGCGGCCGAGCTGATGCAGCGCTGCTCCTCGCATTTGTCGCACACCCAGATCGGGATCGGTGTGCCCCAGTAGCGGGAGCGCGAGATCGCCCAGTCGACGTTGTTCTCGAGCCAATCGCCCATGCGTCCGGTCTTCACGTGCTCTGGCACCCAGTTGGTCGCGGCGTTGTTCGCGATGAGGTCGGCCTTGCGCTCGGTGGTGCGCACATACCAGGAATCGAGCGCGTAGTAGATCAGGGGCGTTCGGCAGCGCCAGCACTCGGGGTACGTGTGCAGGATGGTGCCCGCCTTGTAAAGGAGGCCACGGGTCTTCAGATCGTCCTCGATCAGCGGATTCGCCTCTTTGACGTGAAGGCCGGCGAACTGCTCGACGTACGGCAGGAACGTTCCGTCGAGGCCGACCGTGTGGCGGAACGGAATGCCCTTCTGCTGGCAGAGCCTGAGGTCGTCAACGCCGTACAGCGCTGAGGTGTGGACGACGCCGCTGCCTTCCTCGGTCGAGACGAAATCCGCATCGACGACGTAGTGCGCCTTTCCCTCCTGCGGAATCGAGTAGGGGTAAAGAGGCTTGTAGTCGAGGCCGACGAGGTCCGCGCCTTTCATCCGTTCGACGATTTCGTAATCGCCGTCCAGGACCTGGAGGCGCGCCTCGGCGAGGATGAGTAATTCGTCACCCTGCCGGACCTTCACGTAGGTCACGTCGGGGTGCACCGCCAACGCCACGTTTCCCGGCAGCGTCCACGGGGTGGTCGTCCAGGCCAGGATGGACGTCTTGGGATCGTTCTTGAGTCGGAAGCGGATGTAGACGCTTGGGTCGGGGACGTTGTCGCGGTAGCCCTGCGCAAGCTCGTGGCTGGACAGTGGCGTTGCGCATCGTGGGCAGTAAGGTGCGACGCGAAAGCCCTTGTAGACGAGGCCTTGCTTCCACATCTCGCTGATCGCCCACCACACCGACTGGATGTAATCGGACGTCAGGGTCCAGTACGCGTTGTCGTAGTCCAACCAGAAGGCCATGCGCTCGCTGAACACGACCCAGTCGGACACGTATTCGTACACGCTCTCGCGGCAGAGCTGATTGAAGCGCTCGATGCCGATCTTGTTCTCGATGTCGAACTTGCCCGAGATGCCCAGCTTCTTCTCGATCTCGATCTCCACTGGCAGGCCATGCGTGTCCCAGCCGGCCATGCGCTCGACGTAGAAGCCCTTCATCGTCTTGTAACGCGGGAGGAGATCCTTGAAGGCGCGCGCGAGGATGTGGTGTGTGGCCGGCTTGCCGTTGGCCGTCGGCGGCCCCTCGTAAAAGACAAAGCGCGGACGCCCGGCACGCAGCTCGAGCGACTTCTGGAAGGTGCGTTCTTCCTTCCATTTCGCGAGCACCTGCTTCTCGAGGTCAGGGAAGCTGACCTTCTGGTCTACCTTGTCGAACATCTCACTCCCAGAGAAATACGGAATCGATCTCTGGGACGAGCCTTTTCAGCGGGCCCGCGGTACCACCCAGATTCCCAAGGCTGCCACCTCGGACGCTCTTTGGGTTTCGGCTCGGGAGTGATCTCGAATCCCGCCGTCGGCCGCCAGGCTCTCACCTACCGGACGTGCGCCCTGCGCGCGCCCGGCGACCTGGCTCTCTGTGGACCGATCAGACGGGCCTACCCGTCTCCGTCATCGCCGAACTCTGATTGTACTGTGCGCCTATCCGGCCCTGAGGTTGTTGAGGGCGGCGATCAGGAAGTAGGCGATCAGGATCACGACCAGAAACGAGAGGTCGATCCCCGACACCGGCGGGATCCAGCGCCGCACCGGCGCCAGGACCGGCTCGGTGACCTGCCAGGCGAACCTCGACACTGCGTTGGTGGGAAACGGGCTCACCCAAGAGAACACGGCCCTAATGATCATCACGATGATGAAGAGGTAGAGCGCGTCGATCAGAAGCGTGGCGACGAGGTTCATCTCTTATTCCAGGATAGAGCGAGCGGAGGTCCTCACAAACTCACGGCGTCAGCCTCTGAGTTTGTGGGGTTAAGGACGCGGGCCGAAGAGCGCCTGGCCGAGGCGCAGCATCGTGCTCCCGGCGGCCACGGCCGCCTCGAAGTCGCCGCTCATGCCCATAGAAAGGACGGGCAGCGCTTTGCCCAGCCGCTGTTCGGCCTCGTCTCGGAGCCGGCGCAGCTCCTTGAACGCGGGTGTGGGATCGCCATGCGATGGACCCATGGCCATGAGGCCCTTGAGGTCGAGCAAGCCGGCAGTGGCGGTGATCACGTCCAGAGCCTGCTCCGGGTCGACGCCGGATTTCTGCGGCTCCCGAGCGACGTTGACCTCGACCAGCGCCGCCATACCCTCATCCACGCGAGCGAGCGCCGCGGCCAGCCTGGTCGAGTCGACCGTCTGGATCATCGCGAAGTGCTCGACGGTGATTCGAACTTTGTTCGTCTGCAGGTGGCCGATCAAGTGCCAGGTCCCGGCCTTGACGGCCTCCATCTTCGCCACCCCTTCGTGGACCCTGTTTTCGCCAAGGATCTTCAGGCCGGCGTCCAGCGCGGATCGGCACACTTCGGGTCCGAAGCCTTTGGTCACGGCGACGATCGTGATCTCGTCCGGGTCCCCGCCAGCGCGTGAGATGCGTTCGCGAACTGCTGCCAGATTTTCTGCGACGTTCACCGCAACGCGACTATCCCGCCGAAACGGGTGCCATCAGCGCTGCGGCGGTGCGACGGCAGATAGTCCGTCTCCTTGGTGCACAGCCCGATGACGTCGACTTCTGTCACGCCTTCCGCCTCTAGTTGAGCGCGGTTCGCCGCCGCGAGGTCGAGCAGGAAGCGGTCTCCGGCTCCGCGGCGCACGAACTGCGAATCGAACTGGCTCGCAACCTCCTCCCCCACCTCGTAGCAGCGGCCGCAGATCCCCGGTCCGATGCCGGCTCTGACATGCGCGGGATCGGTCCCGTACTCGTCCCGCAGTTTCGCAAGAGCGGCCGGTCCCACCCGCGCCACCGTCCCGCGCCAGCCCGCATGTGCGAGCGCCGCGCACCGGTGCTCGGGATCCCACAGCACGATCGGGTAGCAGTCGGCAAACGTCGCGAACAACGCCACGCCGCGGCGATCCGTGACCAACGCATCTACTCCCCTCACCACGTCCAGGTGCTCGTCGACCCGCGCAACTTCGTTGCCATGAACCGCGCCCGCCACGGTGAGCGGCTCAGCGTCGATGCCGAGCGCGCGCGCGAACTGGCGGCGTGACGCCATCACGGCCTCCGGGTCGGGCGCATGGGTCAAGCCCATCGAACCAAGGGACATAGTCGAGAAGCCGTGGACGAGACCAGGCTCAGCCTCGAGGCTGGGAATCGTCAGCAGCTGGGGGGTCGAACCCACCCTTTCAGCCTACGGGCGTCGGGAGCTGAGGACCTGTTCGATCTCGCGCTTGACTTGCTGGAGGTCCATGAACTCTCGGTAAACGGACGCGAAGCGTATGTAGGCGACCTCGTCCAGGTCGCGTAGGCGGTCCATAACCATCTCGCCGATCTCTCCGCTGGGGATCTCGACGCGCCCGGAGCGCCGCAGCTCCGCCTCGATGTCGTCGACGATCGCGCGCAGCCGCTCCGGCGAGATGTCGCGCTTCTCGGTCGCCTTCTTGAGCCCCGTGAAGAGCTTCTGCGGGTCGAAGTCCTCGCGACGCCCGTCCTTCTTGGTGACGTAGAACGGCACCGCTTCGATCCGTTCATAGGTTGTGAAGCGCTGCCCGCATTGCAGGCATTCACGCCGGCGGCGGATCGCCTCCCCGACCTCAGAGTCGCGGGAGTCGACCACCTTCAGGTCGTGGTGACCGCAGTACGGGCAGCGCATCGTTTACGAGTATTCCTACATCCGGTTGCGGAGAAACGCGGGGATGTTGATGTCGCCAAGGTCCTCGGCGCCAAACTCCGGCCGCTCGAAGGTCGTCCGGCTGCGGATCTCCTGCTTGGCCTCGCTCTGGGTCTTGCCACCGAATCCGGTGGCGATGACCGTGATCTTGATCTCGCCCTGCATCGTGTCGTCGCGGACGACGCCGAAGATGATATTGGCGCCCGGGTCGGCCGCCGAGCGCACGATCTCGGCCGCCTTCTGCACTTCCTGCAAGGTGATGTCCTTGCCGGCGGTGATGTTGAAAAGGATGCCCTTGGCGCCGTCGATCGACGTTTCCAGCAACGGGCTGGAGACCGCCTGCTTGGCGGCGTCCTCGGCGCGCGAATCGCCGGCGCCGTGGCCGATGCCCATGAGCGCTTCGCCGGCGTTCTCCATGATCGCCTTCACGTCGGCGAAGTCGAGGTTGATGACGCCGGGCTGCGTGACCAGGTCGGAGATGCCCTGGACGCCCTGGCGGAGCACGTCGTCCGCCATCCGGAAGGCTTCCTCGAGCGTAGTTTTCGAGTTCGCCACCTGGGCCAGGCGGTCGTTCGGGATGACAATCAGCGCGTCGACCTGGCTGCGCAGGGCCTTGATCCCTTCCTCGGCGGTGTCGTTGCGGATGCGCCCCTCGAACGCGAAGGGTCGCGTGACCACGCCGATGGTCAGCGCGCCGGCTTCCTTCGCCAGCTCGGCCACGATGGCCGCCGACCCCGTGCCGGTGCCGCCACCCATGCCGGCGGTGATGAACACCATGTCTGAGTCCTGGAC
>CATPBF010000147.1 GCA_955652585.1 Candidatus Dormiibacterota bacterium
CTTCAAATTCAGTGATGCGCGCGACGAGGTCGGGGCCTGGGTCGGCGAGCGGACCATTCCTGTCGCGCGGCTCGTCGCCGGCAAGCTCCGGTCTGCTGCCCTGCCTCTGCGGCTCTGCTATGCGGGAGCCGTTTTGTCCGCGGACGAAGGGCGTTTTCACCAGCGGCGCGAGACGTACCAGGTGGGCGCGGAGCTGGTAGGCGCCTCGGGTCCGGCGGCTGACGCCGAGGTGATCGCGCTCGCGGCGCGCTGTCTCGAAGCAGCTGGGCTGCGTCAGTACCAGGTCGACGTCGGCCACTCGGAGTTTTTCCAGGGCATCATGGACGCCGTCCGGCTGCCGGCAGCGGTCAAGGCCGGCGTGCGTAGCGCTCTGGCCGCGCGGGACTTCGTCGCCCTCGAGGAGCTGCTCGCACGTACTTCGCTTCGCTCCGCCGAGCACGAGCTGCTTTTGAAGTTCCCCGCCCTTCGTGGCGGATCGGAGATCCTCGAAGCGGCGGGCGGGCTGGTCCGCAACCGCCGTTCGGAGCAGGCCCTCGCCGAGCTGGCCCGCGTCCAGGAGCTGCTGGTGGCGCATGGGCTCGGCGCGGTCGTCGGCCTCGACCTGGGCGCCATCCGCGACTTCGACTACTACACCGGCGTCATCTTCGAAGGCTACGGTCCGGACCTGGGCCGGCCGGTCGCGCAGGGCGGCCGATACGACCGGCTGCTCGAGCGCTTCGGCCGGCCCGCGCCGGCGACGGGGTTCGTGGTCCAGCTCGATCTCGTATGGGAGCTGCTGGCCCGCGGAGGGCGGGCGCCTTTGCCCCGCATCGATGCCGCCCTCGCGTGGACCGGATCGGGCCAGGGCACGGCCATGCGCCTCGGCTCGACGCTGCGTTTGTTCGGCATGCGCGCCGTGGTCGACACTGAGGCGAGGCGCGACCGCGAGGCGCGTGCGTGGTGGCGAGCGGTTGGCGCTGAGAACCTCATCCAGTGTCGAGGCACCGCGAAGGTCGCCTGGACATCGCGTGGCGGGCGCACCCGCTCGCTGCCGCCGGAACAGCTTGCGGCTCGGCTCGCGGGAGCCCATTCGTGAAGGGCAAGGGCAATTCACGCCCCTCTCCCAAACCCTCCCCCCGAAGGGTGGAGGGAAAAATTTCCATCGCCGTGCCGACCGGCATGCTTCTGCCTGGCGCGCTTCGCCTGCTTGCGCACGCCGGCGTCATGCGCCTCAGCGCAGCCGAGCTCGGCCGCCGGTTGCTGGTGGAGCGCTCGGGCGTGCGGGTGATTCTTGTCCGCCCTGCCGACGTGCCCGCCTATGTCGACCACGGCGCCGCCGACATCGGCATCGTCGGCAAAGACGTGCTCTGGGAATCAGACGGTTCTCACTACGAGCTGGTCGACCTGCATTTCGGACCATGCCGCCTGGTCCTGGCGGTGCCCGAGGAATCGAAGTTGAACGGACCCGAGACATGGCCACCGCTTCTGCGGGTCGCGACCAAGCTTCCGCGCACCACTGCAGCCTGGTTCGAGGCTCGAGGTCAGGCGGTCGAGGTCGTGCGGCTGCACGGGTCGGTCGAGCTCGCTCCCCAGGTCGGGTTGGTCGACGGCATCGTCGACCTGACGGCGAGCGGGCGCACGCTGCGCGAGAACAAGCTGCGCATTACGGCGACGCTGGGTTCGTCGACAGCTCGCCTCATCGGCAACCAGGCCAGCCTCAAGACACGCACGGACGCCGTCCAGGCCATGGTGGCCCGGCTGCGGGAGGCTGCGAACGATGGCAATTAAGCGATTCGACGTTGGGTCTTGGCTCGACTCGCCGCTGTCGCGCCGGCGGCTGGACCTCTCCCAGTTCGCCAAGGAACGCGCGGACGTGGCCGAGATCTGCGCGCGTGTGGCCGCGGACGGCGACGCTGCCCTGCGCGAATACGGCGAGAGATTCGACGGTTGGGCTCCGCGCGCTGGTGAGACGTTCCAGGTCCCGAACGGCGATCTTGTCGCTGCCGCAAATCGCCTCGCCAGCGCCGATCGCGCTGCTCTCGAGTTCGCAGCGCAAAGGATCCGAGACTTCCACTCGAAGCAGGTGCCCGCGGCGACCAGCGGATCGCCGGGATTGAAGTTGGTGACGAGGCCGGTGCGGCGCGCGGGCGTCTACGCGCCGGGCGGGCGCGCGTCCTATCCGTCGACCGTGCTCATGACAGTAATCCCGGCGCGTGTGGCGCGCGTACCAGAGGTCGTCCTCGCCACCCCGCCGCGCCCTGACGGGAGCGTACCGGCTGCGATCCTCGCCGCTGCGCACATCGCGGGTGTTGACGCCGTGTACCGCATCGGCGGCGCGCAGGCGATCGCCGCCCTTGCCTACGGCACCAGCTCGATACCGCGTGTCGATGTCATCGCGGGCCCCGGCAACATCTACGTGACCCTGGCCAAGAAAGAGGTGTTCGGCGCCGTCGGCGTGGACGGGATCGCCGGGCCGACCGAGGTGATGGTCATCGCCGACGCGGGCGCTCCCCGATTTCGTGGCGGCGGACCTGGCGGCTCAGCTGGAGCACGACCCGCTGGCGTGGGCCGTGCTGATCACCGACTCGGCTGCGCTCGCGGACCGCGTCGAGGAAGAGCTGCGTAGCCTGATCCGCGGATTGGAGCGTGCGCAGATCATCAATGCCGCCACCTGCTGCTTGATCGTGGCCGACGACCTCAGGCAGGCGATCAACCTGGCCAACGACTTTGCTCCCGAGCATCTTCTGATCGTGGCCGAGGACGCGGGACGTCTGGCCACGCAGGTCGAGAATGCAGGCGCGATTTTCGTGGGAGCCTATGCGACCGTGCCCCTGGGCGACTACGCGGCGGGCCCCAACCATACGCTTCCAACGTCGGGCGCAGCGCGCTTCGCTTCACCCCTCGGTGTCTACAGCTTCATGAAGCGCAGCAGCGTGCTGAGCCTCAACCGCGGAGATCTCGAAATGCTTCGCGATGCGTGCGTGCGCCTCGCGGCGATGGAAGGCCTGAGCGCGCACGCGCATGCGGTGGAGGTGCGACTTGAATAGGGTCGGCGAGATCGTCCGCAAGAGCAAGGAGACGCAGCTGAAAGCTGGCGTCGTTCTGGAAGGACGCGGCCGTGTCAAGGTGTCGACCGGGCTCGCGTTCGTCGACCACATGCTGGAGCAGGTTGCGAGATACGGCGGATTCGACTTGACTTTCCGGGGCGCTGGCGACCTTCAGGTCGATTCGCATCACCTGGTCGAGGACGCGGGCATCGTGCTTGGCGAGGCGCTTTCCAAGGCGCTGGGCGATCGGGCGGGGATCACGCGCTTCGCGTCGGCGTACGCGCCGCTGGATGAAGCCCTCGCACGGGTGGTGGTCGACCTGGGGAAGCGTCCATACCTCTCGTACAACGTGCCCCTACGCGGGCGCATCGGCACCCTGGAATCCGAGGTGCTGGAGGAGTTCTGGAAGGCGCTTTCGATCCATCTCGGTGCGACCATGCACGTCGACGTGATTCGTGGACGGAACCGACATCACATTGCCGAGGCGACCTTCAAGGCGCTCGGTCTGGCGCTGCGCGAGGCCATGGCCGTACGTGGCGGCGGTAGCGGCGTCCCTTCCTCGAAAGGCTTGTTGGGATGATTGCCATCGTCGACTACGGGGTTGGCAACTTGCGCTCGGTCGAGCGCGCTCTGCTTCACGTCGGGGCCGAGCCAAGGCTCACAGCCGACGGCGAGGAGCTGCAGCACGCTGACGGTCTGGTGCTGCCGGGGGTCGGGGCTTTCGCTCCGGCTCTGGAAAAGCTTACGAACAGTGGAATCGGCCGGCGTGTGGTCGAGCTGGCCAAGCGAGGAAAGCCCGTGCTCGGGGTGTGCCTCGGTTACCAGCTGCTGTTCGAGGAGTCGATGGAGCACGGACGGCACCAGGGCCTTGGCCTGCTGGATGGTCGTGTAGTCAAGGTCAGTCACAGCACGCGATTGCCTGTGATCGGGTGGTGCCGCCTCACCCTGCAGGACGAGTCGCCGCTGTGGCGCGGAATCGCTGACCGCTCCTACTTCTATTTCGTGCACTCGTACACGCCCGATTCCTCTCGCCACACGATCGCGTCGACCGAGCACTCGCCGGCGGCGGCGGCGGCGCGCCTAAACGTGATGGGCACTCAGTTCCATCCCGAGAAGAGCGGACCGGACGGCCTGCGCGTGTACGAAAACTTCGTGGCCCTCTGCGGCTAGTGTCCACATGCCAGCAAAACGCATAATCCCGTGCCTCGACGTCGACGACGGCCGCGTCGTCAAGGGCGTTCGCTTCCAGAATCTGCGCGACGCCGGCGACCCCGCCGAGCTGGCGGCGCTTTATGACCGCGAAGGGGCGGACGAGGTCGTCTTCCTCGATATCACGGCGTCCTCGGACCATCGCGCCATCCTTCTGGATGCGGTCGCTCGCACGGCCGACGAGGTCTTCATTCCGCTCACTGTGGGCGGTGGGGTTCGCAGCGTCGACGACATGGCCGAGCTGCTGACCCACGGCGCCGACAAGGTATCGGTCAACACCGCGGCGCTCGCCGACCCTGACCTCCTCAGCCGCTGCGCCGAGGTGTTCGGGTCCCAATGCGTCGTGCTCGCGATCGACGCGAGGCGACGGGCCGACCGTCCTGGCTGGGAGGTGTTCAGCCACGGCGGCCGGCGCGCCACCGGGAAGGACGCGGTGGAATGGGCCGTCCTCGGAGAGCAGTTGGGAGCGGGGGAGATACTGCTGACCTCGATGGACAACGACGGAGTGCAGGACGGATATGACGTGGCCCTGCTGAAGGCGGTGAGCTCCGCTGTGCGCCTGCCGGTGATCGCATCAGGTGGGGCCGGCACGGCCGCCCACATGTATGAGGCTCTGACGGCCGGCGGCGCCGAGGCCGCCCTGGCTGCGTCGATCTTCCACTTCGGCGAGCTGACGATCCGCGCCGTCAAGGAAGACCTGGCGGCGCGCGGGTTGGAGATCAGGCGATGAAGCCGGACTTCTCGAAGGGGCTCGTTCCCGCTGTGGTCCAGGACGTGGACACGGGCAAGGTGCTCATGCTCGCTTTCATGGATGAAGAGGCGTGGACGAAGACCCGGGAAACCGGGAGGGCATGGTTCCACTCCCGCACGCGTGGCTTGTGGGAGAAGGGAGGGACCTCGGGAAACCTGATGGAGGTGATTGAGACCCGGCTCGACTGCGACACGGACGCGGTGCTGCTGCGGGTCAAGCCCGCCGGTCCCGCCTGCCATACCGGCGCCGAGTCCTGCTTCTTCAACGAACCCGATTGACGGGCTAGGGCAGCTCACGCCCCGCTCCCTGACCTTCTCCCCTCAAGGGGAGAGGGAAGGCGCATGTTTATGCAGCATGTTTGTATACTCATGCATCCATGAGCGCCAAGGTGAAGGCTGCGGTCGCTGGGGCTAACGGCTACGCGGGCATGACCCTGGTCAACCTCCTCGCGCGCCATCCGCACGTCGAGCTGCGGCAGCTCACGTCGCGCTCGTTCGCCGGGAAGCCTTTCGAGTCGGTTTTCCCGCTTCTGGATCTGAAAGGCGAGTTCGTCCCAGATCCTGACCCGGCCGGAATCGATGTCGTGTTTAGCTGCCTGCCCCACAACGTCGGGGCGGCGAAGGCTGGTGGCTGGCTCGACGCGGGAGCGCGGGTGATCGACATGAGCGCCGACTTCCGGCTCAAGGATCCGAGCCAGTACCCGAGGTGGTACCGGCAGGAGCACCCGGCGCAGGCGCTGCTCGCCAGAGCCGTGGTTGGACTTCCGGAGCTGCACGAACGTGAGCTGGTCGGAGCCGAGCTGATCGCGGTCCCGGGCTGCTACTCGACCGCTGCCATCCTGGCGCTGGCTCCGGCTGTGGCGTCGGGGCTCTTCGGTTCGGACATCATCGTCGACGCCAAATCCGGTGTCAGCGGGTCGGGCCGGTCGCCGTCGATCGGCGTCCATTTCAGCGAGGTCAACGAGTCGTTGGGCGCCTATGCGATCACCGGCCACCGCCACCTGCCCGAGATGATTCAGGAACTTGCGGGCATCATTGGGGGCCTCGATTCTCCCCTCACCCCCGCTTCGCGGGGGAGCTCCCCACGGAGTGGGCAGCCCAGGCTCCAGATCACATTCGTGCCTCACCTGGCGCCCATGACGCGCGGGATTCTGGCCACGTGCTACTTCGACCTTGAGGGATCGCTAGTCCAGCTGCAGGACGCTTACCGCGAGTTCTATGCGGGCCAGCCCTTCACCCGGGTGATCCCTCAGAGCCCGACCACCAAGCTCGCGAGTCACTCCAACCTCTGCCTGGTCAACGTATCGGCGCAAAACGAAAAGGCCGTGGTGACGGCGGCGCTCGACAACCTCGTCAAGGGCGCCTCGGGACAGGGGGTCGAGTGCTTCAACATCGCCTTCGGCTTTGACCGCAAGACGGCGCTGGAGGCTCCGATCCAATGGCCGTGACGTTTTCGCGCGGATTCCGGGCCGGCACCGCCGCTTGCGGCATCAAGGCGTTCACGGCCGGGGCAAGCGCGATCCCGACCGGGCAGCGCGACGACCTCGTCGTCATTCAATCCACCAATCCGTGCGACGCCGGCGGAGTTTTTACAACCAACAAGATCAAGTCCGCGTCAGTGGTCATCGATGAGCTGCACCTGCAGCACAACCGCGTGCAGGCCCTCGTTGTCATCTCCGGCAACGCCAATGCGTGCACGGGCGCGCAGGGATTCAAGGACGCGCTGCAGATGGCGAAGATGACCGCAGACAAACTGGACCTCGACCCCGATCAGGTGCTGGTGGGCACGACCGGCGTAATCGGGCGCTACCTGCCGATGGATGCGGTCAAGGCTGGAATCACGTCGGCCTGTACAACGCTCAGCCCCGAGCATGGGCTCGAGGCCGCGCGAGCGATCATGACCACAGACACCGTGCCCAAGACCGCTCAGGTGGAGATCGAGATCGGCGGCCGGACCGTAAGAGTGGGCGGGATGTGCAAGGGGTCAGGGATGATCCACCCGAACATGGCGACGATGCTGGCCTACATCACGACCGACGCGGCGGTCGAACCTGGCCTCATGGCGAAGATCGCCAGGCCCGTCGCCGACCGCAGCTTCAATCAGGTCACTATCGACGGCGACAGCTCGACCAACGACACATTCCTCCTGCTCGCCAACGGCGCGGCGGGCAATCCCACGGTGCGCCATGGCACACCCGAAGCGGAAGCGCTGGAGGCTGCGATTGTCGATGTCGCTCGCGCGCTGGCCCGAGCGATCGCGAGAGATGGTGAGGGTGCGACCAAGATGATCGCCGTCCGCGTCCAGGGCGCGGAATCGGATCAGGAGGCACGGACCGCCGCCCGCGCGGTCGCCTCGTCGAGCCTGGTCAAGACTGCAGTGCACGGAGGCGACCCCAACTGGGGCCGTATCGTTTGCGCGCTCGGCTACAGCGGAGCCGAGCTTGCTCTCGACCGGCTTCATCTGAGCATCGGCGGGTTAGTGGTTTTCGAGCGAGGAACGGGCGTCGACGTCGACCTGTCGGCCGTGCGGCGCGCATTCGAGCAACCGGAGATTGAGATCGTGGCCACGCTCGGGCTTGCGAACGGTCACGCCGAGGCGTGGGGCTGCGATCTATCGGAGGAGTACGTGCGGATTAACGCGGAGTACACGACATGACGCTGACAGTCGAAGAGCGCGCCAAGGTGCTGGTCGAGGCGCTCCCCTACATCAAGCGATTCCACGGCCAGATCGTGGTGGTCAAAGTCGGTGGCAACGCGATCGAGCAGGCGCGCGACGAGACCCTGCTCGACGTCGTGCTGCTCCGCTACGTCGGCATGCAGCCGGTGCTCGTGCATGGAGGCGGACCGGAGATTACCGCGATGAGCGAGCGGTTGGGTCTCAAATCCGAGTTCAAGAACGGGCTCCGCATCACCGACGACAAGACCATGGAGGTCGTGAAGATGGTGCTCACCGGGAAGGTGAACCCCGACATCGTCGGCGCCATCATCCGGCTTGGCGGCCAGGCGGTCGGCATGAGCGGCGAGGACGGCCCGAGCATCATCGCGGAACCTCTTGAAGAGGGGATGGGTTTCGTGGGCCGCGTGACGCAGATCAACCGCGAGCCGATCACCGCGCTGCTCGGGCGCGGCTACATCCCCGTGATCGCCTCGATCGGGTTGGGTTATGACGGCCACGCTTACAACATCAATGCCGACACCGTCGCGGCAGAGATCGCGGTGGCTTTGGGCGCGGCCAAGCTCATCCTGCTCACGGACGTCCCTGGCGTCCTTGGCGTCGACGGCAATGTCGTCGCGGTACTGAGCCGTGAGGATGCGAGGCAGCGGATCGACGCCGGCGAGGTCACGGGCGGGATGATTCCCAAACTCGAAGCCTGTCTGCGGTCGCTTGACACCGTGCCGTTCGCGCACATCGTCGACGGCCGCACTCCCCACGCCCTTCTCCTCGAGCTCTTCACCGAGTCGGGCATCGGAACGATGGTCACGCCGTGAGCGGCTTAACGACCTGGGTTGGCGGAGTCTGCGAGCGGCCGTATTCTGGCCGCCACACAAGGACTCCCCAAACAATGGGCGGGTGGGGGGTTAGTGGGTGGGTGAAGAGAAGGACGCGTCCTTTTAGGACTCGCCGGAGGCGATGCGACTCGTGACCACGCCCGAGCTCGCCGACAAGTACCTCATGCAGGTGGGCCGGCGCCTGCCGGTGACTTTCGTCCGGGGCAAGGGCTGCCTCGTATATGACGACGCCGGCAATGAATACCTCGACCTCGTCGCCGGGATCGCTGTCAACCTCCTCGGCCATTCCCACCCGGACGTGGTGGCGGCGGTCGCGGGACAGGCGAAGACCCTCATCCACACGTCGAACCTCTACTTCACCCAGCCCCAGGTCGAGCTCGCGCGCCGCCTGGTCGAGCTGTCGTTTCCGTCCCGCGTCTTCTTCTGCAACTCCGGCGCCGAGGCCAACGAAGCCGCGATCAAGATCGCACGCAAGTGGGGCTCCCGCAACCGCGCCGGCGCGCACCAGATCATCACCACTGTCGGCTCGTTCCACGGCCGCACGCTGGCCACGATCACCGCCGGGGGGCAGCCCAAATATTCGGATCCGTTCAAGCCCCTGCCCGAAGGTTTCGTGCACGTCCCCTACAACGACCTGGACGCAATCAGGGCCGCGACCAGCGCGCGCACGGTCGCCGTGATGCTCGAGCCGGTCATGGGGGAGATCGGCGTCGTGCCGGCCCAACCGGGATACCTCGTCGGTGTGCGCAAATGGTGCGACGACCAGGGCCTGTTGCTCATCCTCGACGAGGTGCAGACCGGGCTCGGCCGCACCGGTCGGTGGTTCGCGCACCAGCATCACGGAATCACGCCCGATGTGATGACCCTGGCCAAGGGCTTGGGCGGCGGCGTCCCGATCGGAGCCGTCCTGGCAGCGCCCAAGGCAGATGTCTTCGAACCTGGCGATCATGGGTCCACATTCGGCGGCAACCCGCTCGCATGCGCTGCCGCGCTGGCGGTTCTGAACGTCATCGAACGCGATGGACTCGTGGGGCACGCAGCCGAGATGGGCGAGATGCTGAACGCCGCGATCAACACGCTCGGCGGCAAGGAAGTGCGTGGCCTCGGTCTCATGCAGGCGGTCGAGTTCGCCGAGCCACGCGCCAAGCCCTTTCAGCAGGCATGCCTCGAAGCGCGGCTCGTCGTCAACGCAGTCGACGACCACTCGATCCGCTTCGTGCCGCCGCTGATCATCACCGCCGAACAGATCGATCGCGCACAGCACACGATGCACCAGGTGCTGAAGTGACGGCCACCAAGGAGCAGAGGCATCGAGCCATCCTCGCTCTCGTCAACCGTGGCGCAGTGCATACGCAGCAGGAGATCGCCGAGGGGCTCGCGCGCCGCGGCCTCCGCGCGACCCAGGCCACGATCTCGCGTGACATCCAGCAGTTGGGGCTGGTTCGCTCCGGCGCCGGCTACCGAATCGCCGCCGCTCTGGTTCGCGAGCTCGTCCTCTCGGTCGAGCTCGTGTCGCCGGTGGCGGTGATCAAGACGCCTCCGGGCACCGCCAACCTGGTCGCACGCCGTATCGATGAAGCCGGATTGCCGGGAATCGCCGGCACGGTAGCGGGCGACGACACGATCATCGCCGTGCTCCGCCAGCGCAGCGCCGGCAAGGCGCTGAAAGAGCTTCTCGCGAATGTCGGCTAGGGGTGGCGGCGGCAGTAAGGCTTTGCCCGGCCGCCGCAAGGGGGGAGTCCCTCCTGTAAACAAAAAGGTGGTGCTCGCCTATTCGGGCGGGCTCGACACGTCGGTTGCGATCCGCTGGCTCAAGGACCAGGGCTGGGACGTGATCGCATTCACCGTCGCCCTGGGCGAGAAGAAGGACCTCGACGCCATCCAGGCGCGCGCGCTCAAGACAGGAGCGTCGGCTGCCTACGTTGCAGACGGTCGGGCGCCATTCCTGCAACTCTTCGTCTGGCCGTCTCTCCAGGCGGGGGCCGTATACGAAAAGGAGTACCCGCTGGCGACCGCGCTGGGCCGGCCCCTGATCGCCGCGATGATGGTCGAGGTCGCGCGCCGCGAGGGCGCGAGCGCAATCGCCCATGGCTGCACCGGCAAGGGCAATGACCAGGTGCGCTTCGACGTCACGACCGCGGCCCTGGCTCCCGACCTCAAAGTCGTCGCCCCGGTCCGCGAATGGGGCATGAATCGTGACGACGAGATCGAATACGCGTCCAGGCACGGGATCGAGGTGCCGGCCACCGTGCGCTCGCCCTATTCGACCGACGAGAACCTGTGGGGCCGATCGATCGAGGCCGGCGTTCTCGAGGACCCATGGGCCGAGCCGCCCGCCGACGTGTACGCATGGACGCGCGACCCTCGCGACTGCCCCGACGAACCGACCTACGTCGAGATCGGATTCAAGCAAGGGGTGCCTGTCTCGCTTGAGGGTAAGCCGATAGACCCCCTCCAGCTGGTCACCGATCTCAACCGGATCGGGGGTGAAAATGGGGTCGGCCGCATCGACCATCTCGAGAACCGGCTCATCGGAATCAAGTCGCGCGAGATCTACGAGGCTCCGGCGGCCGTACTTCTGCTCCAAGCCCACCAGGCACTCGAGGACATCACGCTGCCCAAGGAGGTGGCGCGATTCAAGGATCTCGTGGCCCAGCAGTGGGCGCAGATGGTCTATGACGGGCTTTGGTTCAGCCCGCTGCGCGATGCTCTCTACGCGTTCGTCGCCGAAACCCAGCGACACGTCACTGGAGACGTGCGCGTGAAGCTCTTCAAAGGTTCCTCGCAGGTTGTCGGGCGAAAAGCGCCGGCGCAGCTGTACCAGCACTCGCTCGCCACATATGGCAAAGGCGATGCCTTCGATCAGTCGGCAGCCGCCGGCTTCATCAAGTTGTGGGGCATGAGCGTACGCACGGCCGCACAGGTCCAGGGCCGCCTGCACGACCGGGAGCTGAAGGGACTGCTGGGCGACGTGAGGAGGCTCACGCCATAGCCGGCAAGCTCTGGGGCGGCCGTTTCACGGGCCGGCTGCTGCCTGAGCTCGAGAGGTTCTCCTCGTCGCTCGAGGTCGACTTCGAGCTCTATCCCTACGACATCGCCGGCAGC
>CATPBF010000148.1 GCA_955652585.1 Candidatus Dormiibacterota bacterium
ATCCTGATCGCTCGACCCGCTGCGCTGGAAGTGCCCTTCGCCGACCTCGAGGCGGAGACCGAGCAGGCGGCCCTCAGGCTCTCAAAGCTCAAGCCATGACAACGATCCTGCTGGCCATGATCCGCGGTTACCAACATTCGTTCTCGAAGGTCCTTCCGCCTTCATGCCGCTACTACCCGTCTTGCTCTCACTACACGTATGAGGCAGTGGAGAGGTACGGATGGCTTCGCGGCGGCTGGATGGGGGCGGCGCGCATAGCGCGCTGTCATCCGTTCGCCAAGGGCGGCTACGATCCTGTTCCCTGATCCGCCCGAGCGCCACCTGGAGTCGATGACATCAATCTGAGAGCCCTTTTCGACGTTTTTCTGCCCATCGTGCACCTGTGGGGCGCGGTGGTGAAGGAGCCCATCGCGTGGTTCCTGAACTTTCTGTATGTGCATCTGCAGACGCTACCGCCCGTCGCAACGATCGGCGCTTATGGGGTGGCGATTGTGATTCTCACGATCATCATTCGGGCGCTACTGTCGCCTCTTACCTATTTCCAGCTCACCACTCAGCGCAAGACGATGGTCGAGCAGCGCAAGCTCGCGCCTCAGGTCTCGGAGCTGCGCAAGAAGTTCAAAAAGGACCCGCAGAAGCTGAACACGGAGATGATGCAGCTCTACCGGGAGCACGGTGTCAACCCGCTCGGTGGCCTGGTCGGCTGTCTGCCGCTGATCGTCCAGATCCCGATTCTGACGGCGCTCTACTACGTCTTCCAGGACTTCGCTCACAGCGCGCACAAAGCCGCTCCGTTCCTGTTTGTGCCGAACCTGAACGACACGGCCAATCAGCACCTCATGATCGCCAGCCTGCACATCCCATCGCCCGAGTTCCTGGTCTTTCCTCTGCTGGCGGCGATCACCACATACGTGCAGTCGAAGATGCTGCAGCAGCCGACGCCGCCAAACCCGACCGACCAGGAGCAGCAGACGCAGTAGATGCAGCGGACGATGGTCGTGCTGTCGCCGCTGATGATCGGGTACTTCGCGCTGCAGGTTCCAGCGGGACTTGGGCTCTACTGGTTTGTGGGCAACGTGGTCAGTATCATTCTTCAGTACTTCGTGGTCGGCTGGGGAAACCTCTTGCCGAAACGAGATGGGGGTGGGCCGGTGCTGGCCGTCGCGCCCAAGGGTGGGGGCGGTCCGAAGAATGGATCCAAGCCGGGGCTGAAACCGTCCCCGCAACCGGGAGCCGGTTCGAGGAGGCGCAGGAAGTGAGGGCTAGAGTGAGGGCAGCAGAGATTCGTGGTGGGGTGGAGGCGCGATGAGATCGGCTGAAGGCCGGGGCCGTACCCTCGACGAAGCCATCGATGCGGCTTTGATCGAGCTTGGCGAAAGCCGTCGGAACGTGGACGTGCGCGTGATCAGCGAAGGTCCCGAGGAGACATTGGTGGAGGTCGTCGTGATCGACCAGGGGGCTGCACCGGCCGGTGCAGCATCGCCCGCGAATGGCAAGGCGGAAGCCGCGCGCGCGCTGGTCGAAGGATTGCTCAAGCACATGGGCGTGCGCGCCCAGGTCACAGTTCGAACCGGCACCGACCCCATCACGCTGGATATCAGCGGCCGCGACCTCGGCGGGCTGATTGGCTGGAGGGGCGAGACACTACGTGCGCTGCAGTCGGTGACCAACGTGATGCTCGGTAAGAATCTCGCTGAGGGCGAGCGGGTCATCGTCGACGTGGAGCGCTACCGCCAGAGGCGCGAGCATACGGTGCGCGAGATCGCCCTAAGGGCAGCGCGCCAGGTGAAGATGACGGGCGACGCGATCACCCTCGACGCGATGCAGGCGTTTGAGCGCCGCGCGATTCACCTCGCCCTTCAAGACGATCCTGATGTCGGCAGCTCGAGCATCGGCGAGGAGCCCGATCGCAGAGTCGTGGTCGGACCCCGCAAGCCCGCGAGTACCTGATTCATGGGCGGCCGGGCCGCGGCGCAGCGGATCCGGAAGGCGATCGCGTTGGTCAACGCCGTGGCGGACGGAGCGGGTGACGAGGACCTCACTCCGACCGAGATTGCGGAAGCGATCCGGGATTGCCTGGAGTTGCGCGAGATCGAGCAGGGATCGAACGTGCGCAAGTACCTCGGTGAGGCGCTCGACGCGACATCAGACGGGATGCCCGCCGACTTCGTGGCCATGACTCTTTATGCGGCGCTCGGCGCGCTCGGGGAGAGCGGGAGCGAAGTCTAGCCGCACGGCGAGGCCAGCGATTCGCGGTTACGGGGCGTCCGATAAACTTGCTGGTCCCATGGCTCTCCACCGAGTTCATGGGCTGGGCGGGGGCGCGAAACTGGTCACTGCGGCCATGCCGGAGCGCCTCTCCGCAAGCCTCGTCTTCATGTTTGGTGGGGGCTCGCGGCTCGAGGACGAACGTCATGCGGGCGTGTCGCACTTCATCGAGCACCTCTTTTTCAAAGGCACCCAGAAGAGGCCGACTTCCAAGGAGATCGCAGATGCTATCGAGGGTGTCGGCGGCTTCATCAACGCCTCCACCGACAAGGAACTGACAGCCTACTGGACGCGGGTCCCGGCCGAGCATGTCGAGCTCGGGCTCGACGTGTTGATCGACATCGTGTCCAACTCCAAGCTCGCACCCGCTGATGTCGAGCGGGAGCGGTCGGTGATCCTCGAGGAGCTGCGGATGTACCAGGACCAGCCGCAGGATTTCGTGCAGAACCTTTTCGAAGAGGTCATGTGGCCCGATCATCCCTTGGGGCGAGACATCGCCGGCACTGAGCAATCGGTCGCCCGGCTCACGCGAGACGACATCCTCGAATACGCCGACGCGCACTACCGGCTGCCGAACCTGGTCATCGGCGCTGCGGGTGCGTTCGGTGAGGGGGAGATGCTGGAGGCGGTGCGCCGGCGCCTTTCGCTTCCAACCGAACCCGACGGGCAGCTGATCCCACTTCCGCCGGAACCACTGCATAGCCCACGTGTGCTCATGCGCCGGCGGCGGACGGAGCAGGCGCACATCTGTCTGGGCGTGCGTGCCTTGAGCTACCTGCATCCGGATCGGTTCGTGCTCGACCTTATGAACACCGTGCTCGGCGAGGGCATGAGCTCACGGCTCTTCTTGAACATCCGCGAGAGGCTTGGTCTCGCGTACGACGTGCACAGCTTCACCCAGAAGCACCGAGACACCGGACTTTTGGGCGTTTATCTCGGTGTGGATCCGAAGCAGGCAGTCAGCGCGGTCAACGCGGTGCTGGCAGAGCTGCAAAACCTGTGCGATCACGAGCTGACCGAGGAGGAGCTTGGCCGGGCGAAGGAATTCACCAAGGGCCGGCTGCGGCTGGAGCTCGAGAGCACGAACGGGGTGTCGTTCTGGCTCGCCTATCAGGAACTGCTGATCGGATCGATCAAGACGATCGAGGAGGAGGTGGCGCTCGTCGATGCCATCACCGCCGTGGACGTGCGGCGAGTCGCCAACGAGGTCTTGCGTGCGCCGATCCAGATGGCCGTGATCGGACCTTTCAATAAGGACGTGGCGTTCAGGACCGCGGTCGGAGCCTAGCGGCTCCTCAACCCACGGATATCGAGCCGCTCTCGAGCTGGGGCACCTGCGAGTAGATGTCGCCGAAATGGCCGAGGGGCCAGATGCGGAACCACGCGCGGCCATCGATGCGGTCGCGCCCAATCGGTCCGAAGTAGCGTGAGTCTTGCGATTTGTTGCGGTTGTCGCCCATGACGAAATATTGATTGGGAGGGATCACCGCACCGTTGGAGCTGTCAGTCGGGGGCACGGGCCAATTGTTGAAGACGACCCAGGCCTCGGGCAGGTAGGGCTCGATGAGCCGGTGGCCGTCTATGTAGACGACTCCGTCGCGGATGAGGAGCCGCTCGCCAGGCAAGGCGATTACCCGTTTGATGAAGTCAGTCGAATTGTTGTTGGGGGGCCGCAGGATGATGATGTCTCCGCGCTGAGGAGCATGGAGGCGGTAATCGATCTTGTTGGCGATCAGGTAGTCGTTGTCGTCGAGCGTTGCGAACATCGACAGGCCTTCCACGTGCACCGTCTGCACCGCGAAGCTGATGCCGATGTACAGGATGACCGCAAGCAAAATGACTTCCGCCAGCTCGCGCAGAAACGAGGAGCCGGTCGAAGCGCGAGTTTGGTTAGCCGCGACTGCGGGCTGCTGAGGGGCCGCCATGAGTTTTAGGGGACGAGCTTAGCGCAGACCCGCTCCAGCTCTTCTCGACTCGAGTAGCGAAGTTCGACTTTGCCGCGGTTGAGAGTGCCGGTGATTTTTACCGGTAGGCCTATGCTGGACTCGACGTCGGCGGCGATGTTGCGAAGTTCCGCCGGCGCGTTATTGCGCGGCAAGCGACGCGGTTTGTACGTCCTTACCCAGTTCTCGGTCTGACGTACAGACAGCCTCTTTGCGATCACCACCTTCAGGCCGTGCTCCTGGGCCGCCTGGCCCTCGAGCGCGAGCAGCGCGCGCGCATGACCGGCCGTGATGGCGCCCGCGGCGACGGAGGACTGCACCGCGGCGCAGCCGCCCAGCAGACGGAGCGATTGGGTCACTGAGACGCGGTGCTTGCCGATTCGTTGCGCGACTTCATCGTGGGTGAGGCTGAACTCCTCGGTCAGGCGCTTGAGCCCGCGGGCTTCTTCGATGGGGTCGAGGTCTGCGCGCTGGAGGTTCTCGATAAGTCCCAGCACGAGCTGGGCGTCGTTGCCGGCGTCGTTGCGCACTATCGCGGGCACTGCGCTGACGCCCGCGAGCCGTGCCGCACGCCATCTCCGCTCGCCCGCGATCAACTCGTAACCGTCAGCGCTCCTCCGCACTAGGAGAGGTTGCAGCACGCCGTGCTGGCGGATGGATTCCGCGAGCTCTCCCAACGGTTCGGCATCGAAGCGAGACCGCACCTGCTGATGCGAGGGACGGATCTGGTCGACTGCGATCATCTGCGGCACCATCGCTTCGCCGTCGCGCGACATCGGGATGAGTGCGTCGAGTCCGCGGCCGAGGCCGCGAGTCCGTGATTGCGTCATCGTTCCAACAACTCCTTTGCAAGGGCGCGATATGCGGCGGCGCCGCGGGAGGCGGGGTCGTACTGGATCACAGGCTTACCGTGGCTGGGCGCTTCGCTGATCCGAACGTTGCGCGGAATGATCGTCTTCAGGACGTGCGTCGGATGCGAGCGCCGAACCTCCTCTAGGACGTCCCAGGAGAGCGTGGTACGTGCGTCGAACTGGGTCATCAAGATGCCGGCGATTTCGAGCCTGGGGTTGAGGCGGGAGCGCACCAGCTGGTGCGTGTAGAGAAGGTGTCGCAATCCTTCGAGCGCGAAGTATTCGCACTGCGTGGGGACGAGCATGGCCGTCGCCGCCGTCAGGGCATTCAGGGTGAGCAAACCCAGCGACGGAGGGCAGTCGATGATCACGCACTCCACGCCTTCGGGCACCGATTCGAGCGCCTTGCGCAATCGGGTCTCGCGCGCCTCGAGTGACGCCAGCTCGATCTCGGCGCCGGCGAGGTCGATGTGCGAGGGCAGGAGGCTGAGCTGCGGCACGGTCGTCTCGACCATCGCCTCTTCCACGCTGGCCTCGCCGGCGAGGAGCTGGTAGATCGTGCTGCGAATCCGATCTGGATTCAGCCCGAGGCCGGATGTCGAGTTGGCCTGGGGGTCAAGGTCCACCAGCAGCACCGAGTGCCCGAGCTCCGCCAGCGCGGCGCCCAGGTTGATGGCCGTGGTGGTCTTGCCAACGCCACCTTTCTGATTCACGATCGCCAGGACCGTGACTCGTGTGGCAGCCAACAGCTTGGGGTCAGGCTTAGACGCCAGTCCTATATATGGGGCCATACTGGGGATTGTAGCCAACTACGGCGTGGTCGCCTAGCCCACCCGTTAACGGCCGCCGATTCCAGTCACAGGCCCGGCACCCATTCGAGCCGCGCGCGTCCTTTTTGGGCCCTCCCTGTCCCGGTGTGGCCCCTCCCCCGCCTCGCACCTACGACGCAAATTAGAAGTTCGATCTCGACCCTGCAACCCTGCCTGTTAAGAACCAAGGCCTGACACTGCGGCACCGCGCCGGCGCGACCACAGCGCGTATGCGGTTAGTACGACCAACAAGACCTCTGCGCCGACCGCGAAGCCAACCAGCTCGCCGCCGATGCCGATGGCGGCGATGAGGTTGTACATCGCGTGGCAGATGCTCGACGTGGTTGTGTTGGTGTACTTGCGTATCAACCCCAAGCCCAGCGCGAGCACGAACACCGCGAGCGTGTCGAACGAGATGCTGTACTGCGTGTGAATCGAGGCAAACAGGAGGGCGGTCACGACCAGCCCGAGCCTTGGCTGGAGCGCGCCTCGGAACAAGACCTCCTCGCAAATCGCCGGCACAAGGGCAATCGCGGCGATGCCTACAGGACCGCCAAGACCTCCGTAGATATGCTGTGTAGTGACGTCGATGTTGTGAGCGACCTGCGGCGTCAACGCCTGACTCAATGCCACGGTCGCCAGGGCGAAGGCGGTAAACACGCCAGCCGCGGCGAGCGCCAGCACGACCTGCCACCAGGCCGGCATCACGACCCCCAGCCGCGCACTCACCTGCGTGGCGTCGCGACGGATGTAGAGACCCACGCCGGCCGCGGCGATGATGAGAAACGGCGCCTCTTGCGCCAACAGGTCGAAGATCGTCAGCGGCGGCTGCTGCTGGTCGATTGTGAAGACGTCGACAAAAGTGACGAGGGTTACGTTCAAGCCGAGCCAGATCACGGCGAGCACTAGCGCCAGCGCGTGGACTGGGTTGTCAGCGTCTATCGGCAGGATGCGGGCGATGCGCTCGCGGGCAGGATTGGAAGCGAGCACTGCCGCGATGCCTGCACTGACCATGACGCCCGCACCGATCCCTGCAGCCGAAGCTCCGGACACCGGAGGTCCCAGGACACCTACGAATACAAGTGCGCCAAATAGAAAGGTGATGCCCGACGCCAAGCCGCTGAGGATCCCAGTCGCAAGGCTCGCCCACGACTTACCGATCGCGGCGTTGGCCGTGACGATCAGCGGCAACGGCACAAGAAGCGATACGAAGACGGAGGCGGCGTCGAGGAAAACGGCCGCGATCAGCCTGATTCGTCGGTCTTTGGAGTCAGCGCCTTAGGGCTGGTCGGTCCAGGAGCTGACGGCTTGGACGTCGTTGCTTCCAGGATCGGCTTGAACAGCTCGATCGGGATGGGGAGGACGATCGTCGTGTTCTTCTCGGTGCCGATCTCGACAAGGGTCTGCAAAAAGCGGAGCTGAAGGGCACCCTGCTGGGTCGAGATGATCTGAGCCGCGTTCGCCAGGGTTTGCGAGGCCTGGTACTCGCCGTCGGCGTTGATGATCTTGGCGCGCTTTTCGCGCTCGGCCTCTGCCTGCTTTGCCATCGCCCGCTGCATGCTCTGGGGTAGCTCGACGTCCTTGATCTCGACGACCGCCACCTTGATGCCCCAAGGCTCGGTTTGCTCGTCGATGATTTTTTGAAGATTTTGATTGATCTTCTCGCGGTTGGCGAGCAGCTCGTCCAGCGTCGCCTGTCCAAGGGCGGCTCGCAACGTGGTCTGCGCGATCTGGGAGGTCGCGTTGATGTAATTGAGCACTTGAGTGACCGCCCTCTGGGCGTCGACAACCTGGAAGTAGATGACCGCATTGACCTTCGCGGTCACGTTGTCGTTGGTGATGACCTCTTGAGGTGGCACTTCGAGGGTGATCACGCGGAGGTCGATCTTGACGAGGCGATCGATGCCGAACGGGATGATGAAGAACAGGCCCGGGCCCTTGAGCGGAATCAGGCGGCCGAGGCGAAAGACCACGCCGCGCTCGTATTCGTTCGCAATGCGCAGGCTGGAGAAAACGATGATGAGCAACAGCACCACGACTACGCCCACAACCACCAGCGTGCCGACGTCCATCAGCCGTTCTCCTTCTTTGCTTCCGTGTCACCGGCGACGACTTGCAGCTGCAGTCCCTTGCGACCCACCACGCGCACCGGGGTCCCAACGTGAATCGGTCCGTTTGAAGCGACTGCCTTCCAGAGCGCCCCGCGCACAAAGACTAGTCCTTCCGGTGTGAGCTCTTCGCGCACCTCGCCCTTTGAGCCCACCAGCGCCTCGGCGCCGGTGGTGACCGGACGCCGGCGCGCAGCCCACACCTTGCGGATGAAGAAAACGAAGAATCCGGTGGTGACCCCCGCCGCGATGAGGACTGCGATCGGGCTCACGCCAAGGCCGAAAGGTCCGGTGTTGATGAGGAAGGCCATGCCCAGAAGCAGGGCCAGTACCCCACCGGCGCTGAGGATGCCGTGCGTGTTGGCCTTGAGGTCGGCGATGAAGAGCGCGAAGGCGACAAGCATCATCAGCGCCCCGGCGATATTCACCGGTAGGTTGGCCAGCGAGACGATGGCGAGCACCGCGGCGATCCCGCCGACCACGCCCGGCAAGATGGCGCCGGGGGTCGTGAGCTCGGTGATGATGCCGTAAGCGGCGAGCAAGATCAAAAGCGCAGCGACGGTAGGATCGATGAGGGCGTTCAAGAACAGCATCCAGAAAGGCATCGGAAAGTCCTGGAGCTGGCCGCCCGCCGTGTGGAGCGTAAGCGGGCCACTGGGTCTCGGCACGACTCGGCCGTCGACGGCGTTCAGCAGGGCAGTGGGATCCGCGGCCTCCAGGTCGGCAACGCGGAGGCGGACCGCATCCTCCGCATTGATGTTGACGCTGTTGCGAACGGCATCCTCAGCCCAGTCCGGATTGCGGCCGTGCATGGACGCGAGATTGCGCACCCTGGTCACGGCGTCGTTGAGTACCTTCGTGCCGAGATCACCGGTGAGGTCGGCGCCGGTCGCCTGGATCGGGTGGGCTGATCCGATGTTGGTGCCTGGCGCCATCGCCAGCACGTCGGCAGCCTGGGCGACGAACAGGCCGGCCGAAGCCGCTCGCGCGCCGCTAGGGTAAACGAACGCGATCACGGGGACCTTGGAGTTCAAGAGGCTCGTGACGATGTCATCCATCGAGGTTGAGATTCCGCCTGGCGTGTTGATCACGACCAGGAGGGCATCTGCGTGATCTGACTCCGCTCGGGAAACCGAGGCCGACATATAGCCGGCCATGATCGTGTTGATGTCGCCGTTGAGGTCGGCTTGCTCTACGCGCGGGACGGCCGCGGACGCAGCCGGCGCAGGCAAAAAGACCGCGATCGCCAAGGCGGCCGCTCCGGCTCCAAGCAAGTAACGGGCGCGCACCTTTTGAGCATAGGCCCCAACCTTGCCGGCTGTGTAAAACGTGGAACATTCCCCGGCTGGAGGGGCAAGAGGACGGTACCCGGGAGCGTCGTAAAATCAGGCCGATGGCAACCTCCTCCCGCCGGCAGGAGAGCTTTGGTGGCGATGGCCACGAGGGCATCCAGGACGAAGACGCGCTGCAGGCGTTGATTCGCGGGGCTCGGTCGGCGGGGCCGCTGGCGAAGAGCGATCAGGCGACGCTGCTCATGAGGGCTGCCCTGGGCGACCGGTCGAGCCAGGACCGGCTCGTGGCGGCGCACATGGACCGAGTCATAAGTCTCGCCGCTGCGCGGGGCGAGCTTGCACTATCCCTGGCCGACCTGGTCCAGGAAGGCTCGATTGGCCTTCTGCATGCGGTCCGCACGTTTGCCGACAGCGGACAGACGGACTTCGCCACTTTTGCCGATGCCCGCATCGCAGCTCAGATAGACGCTGCGCTTGCCGCTGAGGCCGCTGCCGTCCACGAGGGCGAGCTGCTCGTGGCTGCGGCCACCGACTACGAGCGTGCCGAACTGTCCGTGGCGCGGATCCTGCGCCGCGCGCCGACGCCGGCCGAGCTCGCCGAGAAGCTCGAGTGGACTGTCGACCGGACGCTCTATGTCGCCAACGTGGTCGCCGATGCGCGACGCCGATACGACGAAGAGATGCTCGCCCTCATCGACCCCGAGGCCATCGACCTCGAAGACGACGAAGACGAGCGCTCTGCACTGGACGGCTAGCGCCGCGCGCAGAACCCCGCTCTTCGAACGTCACGTCGCCCTCGGTGGACGCATGGTGGACTTCGGCGGCTGGGAGCTGCCTCAGCAATACTCGTCGATCCGCGATGAGCACATCGCCGTGCGGACGGTCGCTGGACTCTTCGACATTTCGCACATGGGTCGTTTCAAGGTCACCGGCGCAGGCGCTTTCGACTTCCTTCAGAGCTTGCTCACCAACGACCTGTCCCGCATTGCCGAAGGTCGCGCCCAGTACAACCTCATGTGCAATGAGGAGGGAGGAATCCTCGACGACCTGGTCGTCTACTGGGGCGATGACGGCTTCTTCGTCGTTGTCAACGCCTCCAACCGCGAACGCGATCTCGACTGGATGCGCAGCCACGCACCGCGCGCGGTCGACGTCGAGGACCGCACCTTCGAGCTGGCGCTGATCGCACTTCAGGGGCCAAAGGCTGAGGGGCTGATGCCCGCGGATGGACTTGACGACCTCTCGTATTTCGGCTTCCGCCCGGCGGAGGTGGCGGGTATCAGCGCACTCGTCTCGCGCCCTGGGTACACCGGCGAGGATGGCTTCGAGATCTTCGTCCCGGCCGATCGGGTCGCGAAGGTGTGGGACACGATCCTGGAAAGCGGCGCCCCGCACGGAGTGCTGCCGGCCGGGCTGGGAGCGCGTGACGCCACCCGGCTCGAGGCTGCTCTGCGGCTGTACGGCAACGACATGGACGAAAGCGTCAATCCTTATGAGGCAGGCCTCGGATGGACGGTACGTCTCGATAAGGGCGAGTTCATCGGCCGCGACGCGCTGGCACGGGTCAAAAGCGGCGGGCCCAAGCGGACCCTGGTCGGACTGAAGACTGCGCCGGGTGACATTGCGCGTCACGGGGCGGCGGTCCGCAGCCAGGATCGGCAGGTCGGCAGCGTGACCAGTGGCACGCACTCGTTCTTTCTCGGGCACCCCATCGCGCTCGCGCTGGTGGAAGTCGCATCATTGCCAGTCGGGGAAACAGCAAGCGTCGACGTTCGAGGTCGGCAAGCCTCGGCCGAAGTGGTGCAGCTGCCTTTCTACCGGGGTTCGGCGCGATCGGCCGCCGGCTCCGCGAAGTCCTGAGCCGACCCGAGGCAGCGTTCACGAAGAGGGAGGAATGGCATGGCTGGCCGGCTTTACACGAAGTCGCATGAATGGATCACGGTCGAAGGCAAGAGCGTCACGGTCGGGATCACGGACTTCGCGCAGTCCCAGCTCGGAGATGTCGTGTTTCTAGAGCTGCCCACTACAGGCCGAAAGCTCGACGCTGGAGAGAGCTTCGGCGTCGTCGAGTCCGTCAAGGCCGCCAGCGATCTCTATTCGCCTGTAGCGGGTCGCGTGACCACAGTCAACGAGCAGCTGGCAGCCAAGCCAGAGCTCATCAACTCCGACCCTTACGGCGAGGGCTGGATCCTCAAGCTGGAGCTGACCGGTGACCTGCCCAAGGATTTCATGGACGAAGCCACGTACAAGAAATCAACGGAGTCGCAAAGCTAGGTTGCCCTACCTCGTCCACTCTCCAGAAGAGCGCGCTGAGATGCTGGCCGCGATCGGCGTGGAATCGATGGACGGTTTGCTGGTCGACATCCCAGCGGCACTCCGCATTCCCAGGCTCGACCTGCCGAACGGGCTCTCGGAGTTCGAGACGATGGCTCAGATCACTGCGCTGGCGGCGCGCAACCGCGTTTTCCCCGATCGCCTCACCTTCCGCGGTGGCGGTGTTTATCGCCGGTTCATACCGGCGGCAGTCGCCGCGGTGACGTCGAAACCTGAGTTCTACACGGCCTACACGCCATACCAGCCGGAAGCCAGCCAGGGCACTCTGCAAGCGATCTACGAATTCCAAACCCTGATCGCGGAGCTGACCGCTCTGGATGTTGCCAACGCGTCGCTTTATGACGGCGCGACCGCGGTGGCCGAGGCGGCGATGATGGCGTACGTCCACACAGGGCGCAAAGAGGTCCTCGTCGCCGGTTATGTGCATCCCGAATACGTCGACGTGCTTCGCGCTTTCGGTGAGGGGCGCGGCATCAGAGTCCGGAAAGGCTCCGAGCCGAACGCCAAGACCGCTGCGGTGATCTTTCAGCAGCCGGATTTCCTGGGGCTGCTGGTCGACGCGCCCGACCTGACCAAGCGAGCACACGACGTCGGCGCGATTGCGATTGCATGCGTCGACCCCATCAGCCTTGCGCTCCTGGCGCCGCCGGGCCAGTACGGCGCGGACATCGCCGTCGGCGAAGGCCAGCAGCTCGGCCTCAGCCCCAGCTACGGCGGTCCGCACGTCGGCTTCATCGCCTGCCACAAGGATCTCGTGCGCCGCCTGCCCGGGCGCTTGATCGGTGCATCGCATGACGCACAAGGACGGCGCGGATTCGTCCTCACCCTCACGGCGCGCGAGCAGCACATCCGCCGCGAGAAGGCGACGTCCAACATCTGCACGAACCATTCGCTGTGCGCTCTTGCGGCCAGCGTCTACATGACTTACATGGGCGCGGAAGGCATGCGCCAAGTCGCCGACGTCAGCTTCAAACGCGCCCACGCGCTGGCGGCAAAGCTGGCCGCATTGCCGGGATGGGAGCTCGCCTTTCCGGAACGGCAATTCCTGAGCGAGTTTCCGATTCGAGTGCCCAAACCGGCCGTAGTGAACCGAAAGCTCGCGCGAAAGGGAATCCTCGGCGGGCTGGACATGCAGCGTTGGTTTCGGGAGCTCAAGGGCGTGTTTACGTTCACGTGCACCGAGGTCAACGACGCACGCGCGATCGACGAGCTGGTCGAGGCCGTGAGCTCATGACCGAGCCGCTCAGCTTCGAGAAGAGCCGGCCCAATGTGCATGCGCCGCGCCTACCCGACGCAGGCGTAGCTGCTGCCGAGGTCGGCGATGTCCTCCCGCCGGAGCTGCTGCGTTCGCAGGCGCCTGCGCTGCCGCGGCTGAGCGAGCCCGAGGTCATGCGCCACTACAGCAGGCTCGCGTCGATGAACTACTCCATCAGCGAGCAGTTCTATCCCCTCGGCAGCTGCACGATGAAGTACAACCCGGTCGCTAACGAGGCGGCGGCGTCGCTGCCCGGATTCACGACGCTCCACCCGTATCAGGACGAGGAGACCGTCCAGGGCGCCCTCGAGCTCATGTGGCGACTCGAGCAGGCCCTCTGCGCCGTGGTCGGCGTCGATCGAGTGACCCTCCAGCCGGCGGCGGGCGCCCACGGGGAGTGGACCGCGCTGCGCATGATCCAGGCCTTCCACCGCTCCCGCGGTGAGGCGCGAACCGAGGTCCTGGTCCCCGACTCGGCCCACGGCACCAACCCCGCCAGCGCTGCGCTCAGCGGCTTCCAGGTGGTCGAGGTCGCGTCCGGGCCGGACGGCCGTATCAGCCTTGCCGACCTGGAGGCCAAGCTCTCGAGCCGGGTCGCAGCGCTCATGCTCACCAACCCCAACACCTTGGGGCTGTTCGAGAGGGAGATACTGGATATAGCCGAGCTTGTGCACAACACGGGGGCCAAGCTCTACTACGACGGCGCCAATCTCAACGCCCTCATGGGCGTATGCCGCCCCGGAGACATGGGCTTCGACGCCGTTCATATGAACCTCCACAAGACGTTCACCACCCCCCACGGTGGGGGCGGGCCAGGTGCGGGCCCCGTGGGCGTGAAAGCGGACCTAGTGCCCTTTCTGCCTACCCCTACCGTGGAGCGGACCAACGGGCACCTGAAGCTCGATTTCAAGCGGCCGCAGTCGATCGGGCGAGTCCGCAGCTTCTACGGCAACTTCGGCATGCTGGTGCGCGCCTACACGTACATCGTCGCGATGGGCGGCGATGGGCTGACCCAAGCTTCGATGGACGCGGTCCTCTCGGCCAATTACCTGCGCAAGCGCGTCGAGGGCCTGCTCGACCTCCCTCATGAGGGCCCCTGCATGCACGAGTTCGTGGCCAGCGCGCGCAATCTGGCGCCGAACGGCATCAAGGCCCTCGACGTGGCCAAAGGGCTGCTGGAGCGCGATTTCTACGCGCCCACGATCTACTTCCCTCTCGTCGTCCCAGAGGCGATCATGGTCGAGCCCACGGAGACTGAGAGCAAGCCGACTCTGGACGCTTTCGCAGACGCGATTGCCGAGATTGTCATCGAGGCCAAAGAGGACCCCGAAAAGCTCCACCACGAGCCCCACAGCCTGCCGGTCGGACGCCTGGACGAGGTGGCCACCGCCAGGCGCATCAACGCCTACCTGCAGGGCCAGAGCGAGGACCCGATCCTGCGCTGGAAACCAGTTCGGGACTAGCCCTGTTAAGAGGCCTCCGGAGGCCATTTTCGAACTCGAAATCGCGTAAAATTAAGGACCTGAACCTCTGCCCAGTTGTCCCCCACGAGTTCTCCAGGCTGGGAGGGCCGAAATACCGGTGAGCAAGGCCAAAGAGCCGCTCCCAGTGCGTAGCCGCAGGCCCCAGCCTCTAGGCGCCGACGTGGCGTACACCGCCGAGCAGATCCAGGTCCTCGAGGGCCGGGAACATGTCCGACGGCGCCCGAGCATGTACATCGGCTCGACCACCACCACCGGCCTACACCACCTGGTCTACGAAGTCGTCGACAACGCCGTGGACGAGGCCTTGGCGGGCTATGCCACCGAGATCGTGGTCACCCTCCATGCAGACGGCAGTGTCGAAGTCGATGACAACGGCCGGGGCATCCCGGTCGACATCCACAAGAAAGAAGGCCTTTCCGCCCTCGAGCTGGTCCTCACCCGACTCAACGCCGGCGGCAAGTTCGGCGGCGGCGGCTACAAGGTCTCCTCAGGCCTCCACGGAGTGGGTGTGTCGGCCGTCAACTTCCTCAGCGAACGGCTGCAGGTTTGGGTGCACCGCAGCGGCAAGGTCTACCACCAGGAGTTCGCGCGGGGCGTGCCCAAAGGCGGCGTCAAGGCGGTCGGCAAGACCGATCACACCGGCACCATCGTGCGGTTCTGGCCCGACCCGCAGATCTTCCCCGACACCAAGTTCGACCGCGAGGTGATCCAGCACCGGCTCCGCGAGATGGCGTATCTCAACAAACGTCTCGAGATCGCGCTCGCGGATGAGAGCCTTGGTTTCACCAACACCTTCTATTTCGAGGGCGGTATCGTCTCGTTCGTACGCGCGCTCAATCGCGACAAGGCGGTCGTCAATCCGACGCCGTTCTACGTCGACCGCGAGGTCGAAGCCACCCAGGTCGAGATCGCGCTGCAGTACAACGAGACGTTCGTCGAAAACGTCCTTGCCTTCGCCAACACGATCCACACCATCGAGGGCGGCAGCCACCTCACCGGTTTTCGCTCGGCGCTGACCAACGTCCTCAACCGGTACGCGCGCAAGGCCGGCATCCTGAAGGAGGCAGATCCGAACCTCACGGGCGAGGACGTGCGCGAAGGCCTCACCGCTGTGGTCAGCGTCAAGGTCCTAGAGCCCCAGTTCGAAGGCCAGACCAAGGGGAAGCTCGGCAACGCCGAGGTGCAGGGCCACGTGTCGATCGCGCTGACCGAAGGCCTCAGCCAGTACCTCGAGGAGAACCCCTCCGATGGGCGTCGCATCGTCGAGAAGTCGCTGACCGCCGCCCGCGCACGCGAAGCCGCCCGCAAGGCGCGCGACCTGGTACAGCGCAAGAGCCTGCTCGAATCGAGCACGCTGCCCGGCAAGCTCGCCGACTGCTCGGAGCGTGACCCCGCGCTCTGCGAGCTGTACATCGTGGAGGGTGATTCCGCCGGCGGCACCGCCAAGGGCGGGCGCGACCGCCGCACGCAGGCCATCCTTCCGCTGCGCGGCAAGATCCTCAACGTCGAAAAGGCGCGCCTCGACAAAGTGCTCACCTTTGAGGAGATTCGCAACCTCATCACCGCGATGGGCGCCGGGGTCGGCGACAACTTCAACATCGAGAAGCTCCGCTACCACAAAATCGTGACGATGACCGACGCGGACGTGGACGGAAGCCACATCCGCACTCTGCTGCTCACCTTCTTCTTTCGCTACTTCCCCGACATCATCGACAAGGGCTACCTGTACATGGCCCAGCCGCCCCTCTTCAAAGTGTCCAAGGGCAAGCAGATCGTGTGGTGTCACTCGGAAAACGAGCGCGACAAGGCGATGCGCCAGCTCGGCAAGAACGCGGAAGCGGCGCGCATGAAGGGTCTTGGCGAGATGAACGCCGACGAACTTTGGGACACGACCATGAACCCGCAGACGCGAGTCCTGCTCAGGGTCCAGGTCGAGGACGTCGCAGCTGTCAACGAGACCTTCGAGAAACTGATGGGCCCCGACGTGGAGCCACGCAAGAAATTCATTCAGGCGCACGCCAAGAGCGTCCGCAACCTAGACATCTGAAGGCGCGCAGGTATGCGAATAGCAGTCGATGCCATGGGCGGCGACCATGCGCCCGCGCAGGTGCTGCAGGGTGCCTCGCAAGCGGCCGCGGAGTACGGGATCGAGGTCGTGGTGGTCGGTTCTCCCAACGTGGTGCAACCGCTGCTCGACAAGCATCCACGCCTCACTCTTTGCCCGTCCACGCAGGTCGTCGCCATGGACGATCACCCGGCGCAGGCGGTCCGGTCGAAGCCCGATTCGTCGATGGCCGTGTCCGCGAGATTGTGCAAAGAAGGCAAGGTTGACGGCTGGATGTCGGCCGGCAACTCGGGCGCGATCATGGCCACGGCGCTGTTCATCCAGGGTCGCATCAGAGGCGTGGAGCGGCCGGCGCTGGGCTCGATCGTGCCCATCAAGGGCGGGTTCGCCTACTTTCTCGACGTCGGCGCCAACGTCGATTCCAAACCCGACTACATGGTGCAGTTCGCGCTCATGGGCGCCATCTACGCGCGCGAGATGATGGGGCGATCCGAGCCTCGCGTGGGCCTTCTCAGCAACGGCGAGGAGGAGGGCAAGGGGGACGAGCTCGTCAAGGAGACCGCCCGCAGGTTGAAAGGCACCATGCAGGGCTTCGTGGGTAACGTCGAGCCGAAAGACCTCTACGCCGGCAAGGTGGACGTGGTCGTCGCCGACGGCTTCGTCGGCAACGTCACGATCAAGATGGCGGAGGCGACGGCGGAGTTTCTCTTTCGCAGCTTGCGAGAAGAGATTCCACGCACGTTGCGGGGCAAGCTTGGCGGAATTCTCATCCGCGATGGAGTGCGCCGCCTGCGCAGCAGCATTGACTGGCGGGAGTTCGGTGGCGCGCCGCTGCTCGGAATCGATGGTGTGGTGGTGGTGGCGCACGGACGCTCAGACGCGCGCGCCGTCAAGAACGCCATCCGCGTGACGAAGGAAGCGGCTGAGAATCAACTCGTGAGTAAGATTCGGGCTGAGGTGGGCAAGTGAAAAAGAATGGGCGAGTGCGTGTCGTGGTCACCGGGATGGGGACCGTGAACCCACTCGGGAAGACCCTGGATGAGTACTGGGACGGGCTGATCGAAGGACGCAGCACCGCCCGCATGGTGGAAGGGTCGTACGCGACGGAAAAGCTCAACACCAAATTCGCGTGCGAGGTGCACGGATTCGACCCGACCCTGTACATGGACCGCAAGGCGGCCCAGCGCATGGCGCGCTTCTCGCAGATGGCGGTGGCGGCGTCGTCGATGGCGCTTGCGGATTCGGGACTCGACCTCTCCAAGGAAGATGACTTTCGCGTCGGCGTCGACATGGGGACGGGAATCGGCGGCTTCATCGAGATGACAGGCGGCGCCATTTCGTATGCCACCAAAGGCAGGCTGAACCCCCTCTACGCCCCGATGATCATCCCCAACATGGCCGCGGCATCGGTCGCCATGGCCTTTCACCTTCGCGGTCCGAACACCACTGTCACGACTGCCTGCGCGGCCTCGACGCACACCTTGGGCGATGCCACCAGGATCATCCAGCACGGCGACGCCGACGTCATGCTCGCGGGGGGCAGCGAGGCTTCGCTCTGCGAGGTGGGCATCTCCGCGTTCAACGCCATCCGCGCGCTGTCGACGCGCAACGATGCACCGGAAAAGGCAAGCCGTCCGTTCGATCGCGATCGCGACGGCTTCGTGCCTGGCGAGGGTGCCGGCACGCTGGTGCTGGAGTCGATCGACCACGCGATCAACCGGGGCGCGCGCATCTACGGCGAGGTGGCGGGCTTTGCGCTCACTTGCGACGCCTTTCACCAGGTGGCCCCCGACGAGACGGGCGAAGCGCCGGCACGGGCGATCTCGCTCGCCCTCCAGGACGCCGGCGTGGAGCCGAGGGATCTCGACTACGTCAACGCCCACGGCACGTCGACGACGCTAAACGACGCGGGCGAGACGCGGGCGCTCAAGATCGCGCTTGGCGACGAGGCCTACAAGGTCGCGATCAGTAGCACGAAGTCGATGATCGGCCACCTGCTCGGCGCCGCGGGTGCGGTCGAGGCGATCGCGACCCTGCTGACCATGAATCGCGGGCTAATCCACCCGACCATCAATTACGAGAACCCGGATCCCCAATGCGACCTCGACTACGTACCCAACGTGGCCCGCCGCAAGGATGTGCACATCGCCATCTCCAACGGTTTCGGGTTCGGCGGGCACAACGCAGTCGTGGTCTTGAAGAAGTACGAGGAGTAGCTTGACCGACGAGGCCACCACCGGAACCGTTCTCAATCGCAGCCTCCAGGAGGAGATGCAGACCTCCTACATGGAGTACGCGATGTCCGTCATCATCTCGCGCGCGCTGCCCGACGTGCGCGATGGTCTGAAGCCGGTCCAGCGCCGGATCCTCTACGCGATGCACCGCTCGGGAGCGACCGCGGCCAGCCGGCACCGCAAGTGCGCGGCATTCGTTGGCGACGTCCTCAAGCTGTACCACCCGCACAGCAACGACGCCGTCTACGACGCGCTCGTGAGGATGGGCCAGCCGTTCTCGCTCCGCTACCCGCTCATCGATGGCCAGGGCAACTTCGGCAGCGTCGACGGCGATCCACCGGCAGCGATGCGCTACACGGAAGCCCGGCTCTCCGCGGTGACCGGCGAGCTGATGGCGGACATCGAGAAGCAGACCGTGGACATGAAGCCGAACTACGACGGTCAGGAGGAAGAGCCGACTGTGCTGCCGGCGCGCCTACCGAACCTCCTCGTCAACGGAACCACCGGCATCGCGGTCGGCATGACCACGAACATCCCGCCGCACAACCTGCGCGAGGTCGCGGCCGGCGTGAAGCACCTCGTCGACAATCCCGAAGCCACGGGTGAGGATCTCCTCGCCTTCATCAAAGGGCCGGATTTTCCCACCGGCGGGATCGTCATGGGCACGGCCGGGATCAAGGCCGCCTATTCCACCGGACACGGCCGCATCATCGTCCGCGCGCGGCACACGTTCGAGCAGGCGCCCAACGGCCGCGAGCGGATCATCATCGACGAGCTCCCTTACGCGGTCAACAAGGCCACCCTGGTGGGGAAGATTGCCGAGCTGGTCTCCGAGCGGAAGCTCGAAGGGATCGCCGATCTCCGTGACGAGTCAGACCGCGATGGCATGCGCGTCGTCATCGAGCTGAAGCGCGAAGCCAGGGTGTTCACCGTGTTGAACAATCTGTACAAGCACACCACCCTGCAGCAGACGTTCGGCGTGATCATGCTCGCCATCGTCGAGGGCCGGCCGGTGGTGCTGAGCCTGAAGCAGGCCCTGCAGCTCTTCATCGATCACCGGCGCGACGTGATCTTGCGGCGCACGCGGTTCGACCTCGAGCGAGCCCAGGAACGCGCCCACATCCTCGAAGGCCTGAAGATCTGCCTCGACCACCTGGACGAGGTGATCAAGACCATTCG
>CATPBF010000149.1 GCA_955652585.1 Candidatus Dormiibacterota bacterium
CACCAACGTGATCGGCGAGTTGATGGATGGGATCGTGTTTTCGAGCATGGTCGGTCGCCGCAAGCCGGCGCCAGAGATGTATCGCGCGGCGCTCGATGCCATTCGCGTCGAGTCGAAGCGGGTCCTGTTCGTCGGCAACCGCGTCCGCGAGGACTATGAGGGGCCGCGATCGCTGGGAATGCAAGCCGTGCTCTACACCGCCCACAACTCGGAGCCGGCGCCGCCCGGGATCGAATCCATCGCCAGGCTGAGCGAGCTGGCCGGATTGTTATGAAGAAGCGCCCCGGTCCTCTTTGGCTTCTGTTCTACGGCCGCCAGCGGCGCGGTGTGCCGTGGCTCCTGATCGCGGTCATCGTCAGCGTCGTCCTGCTGGCGCTGACCTTTGCGGTGCCCGGAGGAGCGGATATGTGGAGGTCCGTCGCGCCCGTCATCCTTGGCGTCTTGTTGCTGGTTGCGATCGCAGCCGCGATCGCCGCGATGCTGCGTCCGCGCCGCCGCTAACCGAACGAGCCGAGGCTGCCCGCGCCGCGATCAACACCGCCGCCGCGCCGGCGCCGACCCCGTTGTCGATGTTGACGACCACGAGGCCGGTCGAGCACGACTGGAGCATCGTGCCAAGCGCCGCCTCGCCAGCGCCGCCACGACCGTAGCCGGTGGAGACGGGGAGTCCGATCACTGGGACATCGATGAGCCCCGCCACCAGCCCTGGCAAAACGCCATCCATGCCCGCGGCCACCACGATCACGTCGGCGCCCCATTCCATCACCTGCGCCAGCGGGCCGACAAAGCGATGCAGGCCGGCCACACCAAGGTCCGCTTCAAGTCTCGTGCCGAGGCCGCACGCCTCGATCACCATCAATGTCTCTGTGGCCACCGCCACGTCCGACGTGCCGGCAGTGAGCAAGCCGACCTTGCCGTTCAGCGGCTCCGGCGCGAAACCTTGACGAACGACGCGGGCTGAATTCGCATGGTCGACGACGGTCATCTGCGCAGAGCCGGCGGCCTCGCCCAGTGCGGCGCGATGCTCGGACGTCATGCGGCTGATGAGCCCTTGGCCCTGGCGCTCCGCTAGGGCAACCGTGAGCCTGGCCGCCTCTGCGGGAGTCTTGCCGGTCGCCAGGACCACCTCTGGGATCCCGCGCCGCATGAAGCGGCCGAGGTCGAGCCTCGCCCGACCACCGAGCTCCTCGAGCTGAAGGCTCCGCAGCTCGCCGATGGCCTCGTCCTCCGTGAGCTCGCCAGCGAGCAGCCGGCGCAGGACGTCCTTCACAGCCCGGCGAGCACCTCGCGCATGCGCTGCCAGTGCGTCCCGGCCCAGTAGATGCGGCCGCACTCGGGGCATTCGGAGTACCGCGACTGGGTCTTGCGCACGTACGGCGGCACGCGCTCGGCGACCGTCGAGGCGACTCGCGCTTCAAGCTCGGAGTTGCACTCGATGCAGCGGGTGAGCGCCTCCTTGAGCTCCAGCCCAAGCTCTTTGAACACCTGGCGGAGCTGCGCCGTCACCTCGTCGTCGCGGATCAGGATGGCGCGCACGACTCCGGTCTGAATGACGCGCCGCTTGGTCAGGTCGCGGTCCCGGGTCAAAAGTACGCGGCTCTCGGCCGCCGCTTCACGAACCAGCTCGGCGTCGTCGATGCGGGGGTGGTACGAGGCGTCGTAGCCCAGCGCGCGCAACCAGCGCGCGAGCCGCCCGACGTTGCAGTCGGCGAGGAACCGGGGCTTCAACATTGCCATCTTAGAATCCAGGGATGGCGACGTTGGACGAGCTGATGACGGCCCTCCGCAGGGAGGCGGGCTCGTGCTACTCCTGGTCGAACGGACCACATGATCGATATGCGGCTCACAGCCACCCGTACGAGAAGGTCCTCTATTGCGTCGACGGCTCGATCACATTCGTCCTGGAGCGGGAGGGACGGCAGCTCGTGCTCAAGTCCGGCGACCGTATGGTCCTGCCTGCCGGCACCCTCCACTCGGCGATCGTCGGCCCGGCGGGCTGCACGTGCATCGAGGGCCAGAGGTAAAGACGATGTTGACCAAGGCGCGCGGCGTAAGATGCCTGAAGCGATGAGCATCATCGAGTTCATCCGCGACCGGGCCCGCTTCTACAACTGCCCCGTTTGCGGGCGCAGCTTGAAGGGCTGTGACATCCAGGTCCTCAGTCATGAGGAGGAACGCTTCCATTTGCAGGTCACATGCGGGCAGTGCCAGGTGACCTTCATCGTGGTCCTGGCCGTCGCCGGCGCCGGAGTGGACGAGATCGAGAGCGTCGAGGCGGCGGCTGAAGTCGAGGCGGCGCCCGCCCGCGAGCCGATCAGCGTCGACGAGATCCTCGACCTGCACCTCTACTTGAAGAATTTCCAGGGCACGTTGAAGGAGCTCATTCACCAGCCCGACCACAGCCGAGGCTGAGCGGGGCCCGAGGGCCCACACGTGCAGCGGATTTTTCTCGACGACGCCGGCGGGGCGCCGATACTGCCCGAGGTCGCCGCCGCGCTGCGCGATCTTCCCGCAGGTAACGCATCCAGCCCCCACTCGGAAGGCCGCGCCGCCCGTGCGGCTCTCGATCGCGCTCGCGACCTCACGGCTGAGGCGCTAGGCGCCGGCCGCACTGAAATCACGTTCACCGCCTCCGGCACCGAAGCCGTGAACCTGGCCTTGTTCGGCGCGGCTCGACGCCTGCCCAGGTCCGGCACGATCCTGACCTGGGCGGCCGAGCACCAGGCGGTTCTGGGCGCCGTTCGCCGCCTTCAGGCCGAGGGCCATCGCGTGGAGATCGCTCCAGTGGATCACGCGGCTCGCGCCCACCCGGACGCCATCGGCCCCAGCACAGCACTCGCCTCCATCGGCCTCGCGAACAACGAGGTCGGCACACTGCAGCCGGTTCGCGAGTTGATCGACCGCGCTCATAAGCTCGGCGCCCTCGTGCACGTGGACGCGTGCGCGGGACCGCGCTGGATACCGATCCCCCACGGAGCGGACCTCGTGTCCTTCAGCGGCCACAAGCTTGGCTCGGGCCGCGGTGGAGCTCTCTACGTCAAGGACGGTGTGCGCATCGATCCGCTGCTGTACGGCGGCCCGCAGGAGTGGGGCCGTCGCGCCGGGCACGAAGACGTCGCCTCGGCCGTCGCCTTCGCAGCCTCCATCACGGTTTGCGCGCGCGAACGGCAAGTGCGCGCAAGCACCGCGCACCGGCTGTCGACTGCGCTACGCAGCCTCCTCGCGGGGCTCGGCGGAGAGCTCACGGGCGCGGTCGAGCGCCTGCCTAACTTCGCGAGCTGCGCGTTCGAGGACCGCAAGGGCGAGGACATGCTGCTCGCGCTCGACATCGCCGGCATCGCGGCGTCGAGCGGGTCCGCGTGCGCGTCCGGCTCGCTTGATCCATCACACGTCTTGCTCGCGATGGGTTTGAGCCTGGACGCCGCGCTTGGAAGCCTCCGGCTGACCACTGGGTATGCGACCACCGACGATGAGATCGCGCGCGCGCGCGACATCATATCCAGCATCCTCACCCGCAGCCCTGCCCGTGCCTAGTCTCGAAGAAGAGCTGGCAGCGCGACTGGCCCGGGGCGAGGAGGTGATCCTCGCGACTGTGATCAAGCTCGATGGCGAGCCGCCTTCGAGAACCGGCGCCAAGCTCCTGCTGTCCCGTACCGCCACTCTTGCGGGCACCCTCGGCTGCAGCGAGTTCGACGCCGCCGCCCTGGAGGATGCGGGACCCATCGCGGACGCCGGGGCGCCCCAACTCCGCACCTACCGCCATGACCTCGGCTCGATTGAGGTCTACGTAGAGCCACATGCCCCGGCGCCGACGCTGGTCGTCTTCGGCGCCACTCCGGTCGCGAGGGCCTTGCTGAAGTGGGCGCCGGACGTGAGTTTCCAGCCGGTGCTGGTCGAGACGCGGCCGCAGCGCCTGATCGGTGGAGACTGGCCGCCCGCGGTCACCGACCTCGCAAACCTCGACTCGTTACTCGGCCCTGATGTCTATGCGGTGCACACCGACCACGACGCACCCGACCTGGTGCGGTCGCTGGACCTCCTCCTGCCCAAGAATCCCCGATTCATCGGGCTGGTCGGAAGCCGCCGCCACACCGGGCATCACCTCGAAGCGTTGCGGGCCAAAGGCGTCGACGAAGGCGTGATCGCGCGCATCCAGAGCCCGGTCGGCCTCGACATCGGCGCGGTGACGGCGACCGAGATTGCGCTCTCCATCCTGGCCGGCTTGGTCGCTGTTCGAAGGCATGGACGCGGAGGCTGGAAGCAGTCCGAGCGTTAACTGACGTGGGCTCAACCTGGCGAACGTGACCCCATAATCAGGCCCCGTGTCGATCGGAACCGGAACCAAGCTCGGTCAGTACGAGGTCCAGGACTTCATAGGCCAGGGGGCCATGGGCCTCGTTTACCGCGCTTACCACGCCCAGCTCGCGCGCACCGGCGCGGTCAAGGTCATGCAGGCGATCGCGCCCGACTCCGACTCCATTGCCCGTTTCCGCCGCGAGGCCCAGGCGATCGCCCAGATGCGCCACCCAAACATCCTCAACGTCTTCGATTTCGGCGAGCACGAGGGGATGCCCTACATGATCGTGGAGTACGTCCCCGGCGGCAGTCTCGCCAACCGGCTGAGCCAGGGCAACGTCGACCAGGCCGCGGCACTGAAGTATCTGCGCGGAATCGCCGCCGGACTGGACCACGCTCACGGCCTCGGAATCATCCATAGGGACGTCAAGCCGGCCAACGTCCTGCTCGAGAAGGACGACACGCCGGTGCTGGCCGACTTCGGCCTGGCCAAGCTGCTGCAGTCGTCATCTGTGAAATCGATGACCGGGGTGACCACCGGCACGCCCGCTTACATGTCGCCGGAGCAGGTGACCGGAGGCCAGGTCGGGCCGCCGGCGGATCGCTACTCGCTGGCGACGATCGCTTACGAGATGCTGACCGGGTCCATCCCGTTCGACGGCGAAGGCTTGATGGAGGTGCTCTACGCGCAGGTGCACCGCGAGCCGCCGCTGCCGAGCGCGCGCAACAGCTCGCTGAGCCCGCAGGTCGACGCGGTGGTCATGCGTGGGCTGGCTAAAGACCCCGGCGCCCGGTGGGAGAGCTGCACAGCGTTTGTCGACGCCCTGGGAGTGGCGCTCGCCGCAAAAGCCGAACCGGCTGCGGCCAGAACGATGGTGATGACGCCGGCGGTCGCCTCGACGATGCCTTATGCCACTCCGGCGGCCGGAGCCGCTGGCGCGATATCGCCACGCGCCGCCGAGGTGATTCCCGGCGCGACGGTGGCGATGCCTTTCCCGGCGCCGGCCCAACCGGTCGCGAAGAAGAAATCCCGCAAACGCCTATACGCGGCGGTGGTGGCTGCGGTCCTGGTTGTGTTGCTCATCCTTGGAGTCCTGTTGATCGCGACGGCGAAGCCAACGCTCACGCTGTCGGCCTCAACCGTCATTGCTGGGGATACCGTCGTCGTCAACGCCGCGCATCTGCCCGCCAATCAGAACGGAGAGATCCAACTGCTGAGCACCGTTCACACATTTCCATTCCACGCCGATTCCAATGGGGTCGTCAGCGTCCCCATCCTGGTCCCGAGGAACATCGGCGCCGGAGATCATACGGTCAAGATCTGCTGGGGCACGTCGTGCCGCGCATCTGTAACGCTTCACGTGCTCGAGCCGGTGGCATCCGTGACACCTTCATCCGGAACCACGCCGACGCCTTCGGCGTCGGCTGCGCCAACGTCACGTCCAACCGCCAGCCCGACTCCCGGCCAGACGCCTCCCCCGAGTCCACTGGAGCGGTCCCTCGCGCTCTCGTCCAGTCACATCAAATACCTAACGGGAACCATGACAGTCAAAGGCTTGCATTTCACTCCGGGCAAGACAGAGGCACTGACTTTCATCCAGTCTGTCGCGGGGACGACCCCAACCAACAAGACGGTGGCGACTACGACGGTGGGCACGGACGGTACGTTCTTGCAGACTTACAGCATCCCAGCCACGGCCGTGCTGGGTCCGGCGACCATCCGCGCGTGTGATGTCAACGGATGCGCGTTTGCAAACATCTCGGTGACGGCGACCTAGCTAAAACACCTCGGCGGCGACGAGGTCGTCCAGCGTCTCCCGGCGGCGCATCACCGTAGCGCGACCGCCGCTCAACATCAGCACCTCGGGTCGCGGCATGCCGTTGTAGTTGCTCGCCATCGCCAGGCAGTAAGCGCCCGCGGCCGGAATCGCGATCACGTCACCCGCCTTGAGCTCAGGCATCTCGATGTCAGTGATCAGGATGTCGGTCGACTCACAGTACTTGCCCGCGATCGTCACCTTGCCGGCGGGCGAACGCTCTGGGCCAGAGGCGAGGAAGGCTTCGTAGCGCGCGCCGTAGAGCTTGGGCCTGATGTTGTCGCCCATGCCTCCATCGACCGCCACATAGCGACGCACTCCAGGGATGTCCTTGATCGAGCCGACCGTATACACGGCCATGCCGGCAGGGCCTGCGATCGACCGGCCTGGCTCGACCACCAGCTCCGGTACTTTCAATTGCCGCTGCAGGCAGCCCACTTCGAGCGCGTGACGGATGGTCTCCACGAACTGACGCGGGGTGGGCGGGTCGTCGTCACGGGTGTACGCGATGCCCAGGCCGCCACCGGCGCCGAGCTTGCGGGGCTCGTACCTCAGCTCGTCTCGAAGACGGACGACGAGGTCGAGCATGATGCCCATCGCCTGCTCATACGCGCCGAGCGCAAAGATCTGCGACCCGATGTGCGAGTGCAAGCCGACGACCTCCAGACGTGGGTGTCGAAGCGCCTCGCCTATCGCCTTGAACGCCGCCCCTGACTCGATGGAAAACCCGAACTTGGAGTCCAGCTGCCCTGTGGAGATGTGAGCGTGCGTGTCCGGCTTCACCCCGGGCGAGATGCGCAGCATGACCGGCGTCCGCTTGCCCTCGGGCACGATGTCGCGTAGGAGCTCGAACTCGTACGCGCCGTCGATGACGATGGTGGCTCCGGCACGATAAGCGGCCTCGAGGTCTTCGCGGCTTTTGTTGTTGCCGAGAAAGTGGATGTGGTTGCCTTTGGATCCGGACTTCAGCGCGAGGTTGAGCTCGCCCGCCGACACGACGTCCAGACCGAGGCCCTCTTCTTCAACGATGCGGAGGAAGCGGGGCGATGCGAATGCCTTGGCCGAGTAGAGAACCTGGCCGGCCGAGCCCATCGCCGCCACGTATTCAGACGCGCGCTGGCGAACGGTGGCCTCGTCGTACACGTACAGGGGCGTGCCGTGCGTGCGCGCGAGCTGGACCAGGTCGCATCCGCCCACCTCCATGTGGCCGGCGGCGTTGACCCGGTATGTGACCGGGAAGAGCACTCTTACGTCGTTAGTTAGGCCCGGAGCCGCAGGAGCCGCATGCGCCTCCGCAGCAGCCACCGCCGCCCTGCTCGGTCCCGAAATCGGCGGCCGAAGACGGTTCGCCGCCGGTCACCGCGAAGCTCGAGACCAACACCCTGGTCTTGGTCGACTCGCAGGCTGGGCAGATCTGAGCGGTGTCGCGCTCCGCAAACCGGGTCAGGACGTCGAACTTCCCGGAGCAGCTCTCGCACCGATACTCGTAGATAGGCATCTCATGAACGATTCTAAGCTGGATCAGCTGGTTCGACTGATTGCGGGGTGGCCGGGCCTCATGGCGCGCCCGGATCGGGCGCTGGTCGAGGATAGCCTCGTCCTCCTAGAACACCTCGGCGAGGCACACCGCCTGGTCGACGTCGGGTCTGGCGCAGGCCTGCCGGGCATCCCGATCAAAATCGCCCGCCCCGATATGGACGTGACGCTGATCGAAGCCGACCAGGCCAAGGCGGCCTTCCTCGTCCACGCCTGCGCCGCGCTCGGCCTCGAGCGCGTCGAGGTGGTGGCGCGGCGCGCAGAGGAAGCGGGGCACGATCCCAGGCTGAGGGAAGCGTTCGACGTGGCGGTCGCTCGGGCGCTGGCGCCGCTGCCGGTGTTGATGGAGCTGTGCCTGCCACTGGTTCGCGTCGGAGGCCGGCTGCTGGCGCAGAAGACGGAGGCCGAAGACCCAGCTGCCGCGGCTCGCGCGATCCAGCTGCTCGGGGGCGAGCTGTCCGGCGTCCAGGCCGCGCAGTCGGCGGCGCGCAGAGCCGGCATTGTCGTCGTCATCGACAAGGTGCGGCCGACGCCGCCGCTCTATCCGCGTCGGTCCGGCGTCCCCACCCGCAAGCCACTGTAGAACCCAAAAGGAAGCGGCGCGGGGGAAGGGCCCGCGCCGCCGGCGCTG
>CATPBF010000150.1 GCA_955652585.1 Candidatus Dormiibacterota bacterium
CCACGGCGCCAGGCCTGGCACGTGTTGGGGCGCAGCCGGCCCCCCGGGCGGGAAGGTCTCCTTGGGCAGGAAAGGCGTGATCGCCGGCATCTCGCGTCCGCCCGCCCTCAACGCGAGCTCGGCTTGCGAAGAGGTCATGCGATCCGGTGCGAGCAACGCGGAAGCCATCTCGCGCAGCGCCCCCTGGGCGCGGTCGGCAGCTGGGCCCATCGCCCCGCTCGCCATCGACCGCATCGTCACCACGAGTCCAGGCGGAATGTTCGGTGGGGCGGGCGCGCCGGCCGGGTCCACGCCGAACGCCGCGCAGATGGCCATGCCGCACGAGCGCACGTCGGCGCGCAGGTCGCTTTGCGAGGGGGCTCCGCGTACGGCGGCGGCGGGATGGCCGCTGAGTCGTACCTCACCATTGCCTGTCACGCGGATCGCGGCGGCGCCAAAGCCGCCCATCGCGATCCCGGCTTCGTGGAGCGCGGCGACGCCAGACAGAACCGCCGCACCCAAGGCCGCCGCTGCCGGAGGCGTCAGCGGGCCGCGGGACAGGATCGTGCCCAGCGGCACGCCTTCGTTGGGTTCCGCGGCGACCCAGACTCCGTTGGCATCGGTGCCCCAGGCCAGCACAGGGGCCAGCGCCGGATGCCGGTGCTCCGCCAGCCGCTGGATGCGCGGCACGGCCGCGGCCGCTTCGGCGGCGGGAGCGGAGATCTCGTGGATCACCACCGCCTTCCCGTTCTTGAGCACGGCCTTCCAGCCCTGGCCGGCGCCAGGGGCCACGAGTTCGATCAGTTTCGGTTTCGGCTCGCTCTCGGGCATATCGGGTGCATGGTACCCTTGCTGCCCATGGCGTATGTCATCGTTTCGCCTTGCGTGACGGTGAAAGACGCCTCCTGCGTCGAGGTCTGCCCCGTGGACTGCATCCACAGCGACGACGCATCGAACATGTATTTCATCGATCCGGATGAGTGCATCGACTGCGGCGCCTGCGTCGATCCGTGCCCTGTAGACGCGATCTTCCCCGAGGACGAGGTGCCCGAGAAAGAGCGCGAATACATCAAGATCAACGCCGACTATTTCAAGAAATAACCACCTAGACCTGTCTTAAGAGTGGCGAGGCATGCTGTCACGCTCGTCCCGGGCGACGGGGTCGGGCCCGAGATCTGCGAGGCGTCTGTGCGCGTGCTCGAGGCCACCGGGGTCCAGTTCGACTGGGACGTGCACCAGGCCGGCGAGGCTGCGATCAAGGAATTCGGGACGCCCCTGCCCGAACCGTTGCTGGCGTCGATCCGCAAGAACAAGGTCGCGCTCAAGGGGCCGATCACGACTCCAATCGGCTCCGGCTTTCGGAGCGTCAACGTTGCTCTGCGCCAGGAGCTCGACCTTTACGCGCTCGTGCGCCCGGTCAAGGCGTACAAAGGCGCCCGCAATCTGCGCGACGACCTCGACTTCGTGATCGTGCGCGAAAACACCGAGGACATCTATGCAGGGATCGAGTTCGAGCAGGGCTCGGCCGACGCCAACCACCTCATCGAGGAGATCTCCAGGCTGGCGAAGAAGAAGATCCGGCCCGACAGCGGGCTCTCCATCAAGCCGGTTTCCATCAGCGGGTCGGAACGGATCGTGGAGTTCGCGTTCGACTACGCGCGCAAGAACAAGCGGCGCAAGGTCACCGCGGTGCACAAGGCCAACATCATGAAACACACAGACGGGCTGTTCCTCGCGGTCGCGCGCAAGGTCGCGGCGCGGCACCCCGACATCGAGTTCGAGGATCGGATCGTCGACAACATGTGCATGCAGCTGGTGCTGCGGCCGAGCGAGTACGACATCCTCTGCTGCCTCAACCTCTATGGCGACATCATCTCGGACCTCGGAGCGGGCATGATCGGCGGCCTGGGGCTCGCTCCGGGCGCGAACATCGGCACCAATGGCGCCGTGTTCGAGGCCACCCATGGCAGCGCCCCCAAGTACGCGGGCCTCAACAAGGTGAACCCGATGGCCGTGATGCTGTCGGGCGTGCTGATGCTGCGGCACCTCGGAGAGATCGCCGCGGCCGACGCGCTCGAGGGCGCCATCGCGAGCGTGATCGAGGTGGGGAAGAGCGTCACCTACGACCTGAAGGAGAAGCGCGACGACCCCACCTCGGTGGGCACGAGCCAGGTCGCGGACGCGGTCGTGTATAATCTCAAAGCGGGTGCGTAGCGAGTCCGAAGACTCCGGGCGCCTGCGGCGCCTGTGGGACGAGCACATCCACCGGCCTTTTCCACTTCTTGGCGACGACCCGGGCTCGCAGGAGGTGGCCCTCTATGCCGCCTGGCTGGGCAGCATGGTCGAGGCTGCACTGGGGCGCGGCGCCCTCGATCCGCTCCACGCCGACATGCTCAAGGTCCGCCGCGCCGAGGGCAACCAGGCGCTGTTTCGAGCGGGCGGGGAGCTGGGCAATCCAGTACGCTCCTACGTTGCCCGGTTGATCGCCATCGAAGACATCCTGATCAGCCTTCCCGTCGACAAATGAGGTTCGCAGCCGCAGTCCTCGCGGCCGGACTGCTCGCCGCGGCCTGCTCGAACGGCGCGCCCCCGCTGGTGAGCGCGACCCACGTGTCCGAGGCGCGTGTGGTCGGCCCTGCGCTGGATGGTTTGGACCAACCCTCGTTCGCTTTTCGAACCGGCCAGCCGCCGGCATTGAGCCTGCAGGAGCTCTTCCATCCCCGCTACAACGTGCCCGTCGACCCGTCGATGGTCCGCACGCTGCTGGTGACCGGGGACATCATCCCGGCCCGCGGAGTCGCCTGGGCGGCTATCGATGTGCATCACGACTACCTATGGCCCTTCCGGCCCACGGCGGACTACACCAAGAACGCCGACGTGACCTATGTCAACCTGGAGGCGCCGCTGTTTTCGGGCTGCCCGGTGGACCCCAACTCAGGCTTCACCTTCTGTGGCGACGCGCGTTTTATCAACGGCCTCACGCTCATGGGGGCGAAGGTCGTCAACCTCGCCAACAACCACCTGACCAACTACGGCGCGGCCGGGGTCGATTCGACGGTCCAGCTGCTCGACCACGCGGGAATCCTCAACAGCGGGCTCGGCCCCGTCGCGGTGATCGACGTGCGCGGCATCAAGTTCGGGTTCATCGGTTTCAACGGCGTTGGCCGCGCGATCGACCAGGCCGCGCTCAAGGACGGCATCGCGCGGGCGCGCCAGCTCGCGGACATCGTGGTCGTGCAGTTCCACTGGGGCAAGGAATACGAGCGCCAGCCGATGGCGGACCGCGGTGTGCCGACGCCAGACGATCCCGTGGCCATCGGCCACGAAGCGATCGACTGGGGTGCGGACATCGTGATCGGCAACCATCCGCACTGGTACCAGGGCATCGAGGTGTATCACGGCAAGCTGATCACCTACGCGCACGGAAACTTCATCTTCGACCAGATGTGGTCGGAGGAGACGCGCGAAGGAGTCATCGGTACTTACACGTTCTATGGGACGCGACTCGTCGCCGCCTCGTGGAAGGCGGTCCGAATCTACGACTACGGGCAGCCCGTGTTCATGAATGCGAGCGACAACAGCACAGCCCTAACGACCATGGAAGCCGCCAGCGATCAGCTCGCCAGCCGCCTCGGTGAGCCCACCACCAAGCCCGCGCCTGCATTGCCGCCGCCGCCTGCATATGCACCGGAGCACGCGCCTTAACCTAGAATCTCGGCAACTCAATCCCAGGGGGTTCCACCGTCTCAGCCAACGTCAAAGCAAGCGAGCTCCAACGAATGCGCGGGCGCCGAAGGCGCGGTCGCGACCGGTTTGTTGTCGTCGCCACGATCACGCTGCTGGTCGCCGGCGGGGTCACGAGCGGGTTTGTCCTTGCCAGCCGGTCGGCCGGCGTGATCCTCGCGGCCCAACACACAAGCGTCGACACCAACAAACACGCAGTGCCTCCGCCTGCGAACTTCGATCACTTCGATTTCTCGAACCTCTGGCTGGCGGTCAATCCACAGCCTTCCCTGCCGATCCACGGCCAGGCCGCGTACCTCGTGGACCTCGACACGCGCCAGGTGATGTGGGCCCGCGACCCCGAAACCTCGCGCGCACCCGCAAGCCTGACCAAGCTGATCACTGCGATGGTGGCGGTCGACGATGCGGGCTCACTGGACCGGACGGTGATCGTCACCAAAGAAGCGACGACCACTGTCGTACCAAGCTTCATGGGAATCTCTCCGGGCGAGAGCCTCACGGTGCGCGAGCTCCTGGACGGACTCTTCCTCGACTCCGGCAACGACGCCGCCGAGGCTCTCGCGCGCGGGATCGTGCCGCGCGACCGCTTCGTCCGGCAGATGAACCAGAAGGCGAAGAGCATCGGCCTGACGGCGAGCCACTTCGTCAACCCGAGCGGGCTGGACGCTGCCGGGCATGGCATGTCGGCGCACGATCTCGCCCACGCGGCGGCATACCTGGACCAGTACTACCCGGAGCTCGCAGGGATTGCGGCCACGAAGGACGTCGCGATCGTCGCGACGCCGCAGCACAAGGCTTTTTATCCGCACAACCTGAACCCGATGCTCTGGAGCTACGCCGGTGCCACGGGCCTGAAGACGGGCTTGACGGGCGACGCGGGCGGCTGCATCGTCGCCACCGCGACGCGCGACGGAAGGCACCTGATCGCGGTCGTCCTCAACGCCACGCTGCACTCGGCCGCCGACGCCACCGTGCTGCTGAACTACGGGTTCAGCATCAAACCGCGACTTTCGCTGCTGTCTTAGCGGCGGGGAGCGCTTAGACTTCCCGGACGTGATCCGGCTTGTGGGTCTGAGCGCGCAGGAGGTCCTCGACTCGCGCGGCAATCCCACCGTCTCAGTCACTGCGATCACGGAACACGGCAGCGCCACCGCCATAGTTCCCTCGGGAGCGTCCACCGGCAAGCACGAGGCTCTCGAGCTGCGCGACGGGGACGCTGAGCGCTACGGGGGCAAGGGGGTCCTGAAGGCGGTCAGCAACGTCGAGAGGACGATTGCCGCGCACGTCGTCGGAATGGACATCTCCGACCAGGCCGCATTCGACGCGGCCCTGATCGGCCTCGATGGGACGATCGACAAATCCCGTCTGGGCGCGAATGCGATTCTCGGAGTGTCGCTGGCGGCCGCACGCGCGGCGGCGCAGGCATCGAATACGCCTCTTTACCGCTACCTCGGCGGCGCGCAGGCGCACCTGCTCCCGCTGCCCATGGCGAACATCCTCAACGGCGGCGCGCATACGGACACTTCCATCGACCTGCAGGAATTCATGGTGTGTCCGGTCGGCGCGCCGTCGTTTGCCGAGGGTTTGCGCGCGGTCTCGGAGGTCTACCACGAGCTCAAGCTCCTGCTCAAGAGCCAGGGCCTCGCGACCGGGGTAGGGGATGAGGGCGGCTTCGCCCCCGACCTGCCTTCGAACGAGGACGCCCTCAAGCTCATCGTTCAGGCGATCGGTCAGGCTCGCTACAAAGCCGGCGATGAGGTCGCACTCGCACTGGACCCCGCTGCCAGCGAGCTGTTCCAGGACGGCAGCTACAAGCTCGCCGGCGAAGGTCTTGCGTTGACAGCCCTGCAGCTGGTCAACCTGTACGAGAAGTGGGTTGGCCTGTACCCGATCGTCAGCATCGAAGACGGCATGGCCGAGGACGATTGGGACGGCTGGAAGCTGCTCACCGAGCGGCTTGGAAGCAAGATCCAGCTCGTGGGCGACGACCTCTTCGTCACCAACGTCGACAGGCTCCGGCAGGGGATCGAGAAGGGGGTCGCCAACTCAATCCTGATCAAGGTCAACCAGATCGGCACCCTCACCGAGGCCCTGCACGCCATCGACACCGCGCGGACCGCGGGTTACTCGGCTGTCATCTCGCATCGCTCCGGAGAAACTGAGGACACGACGATTGCGGACCTGGCCGTTGCGACCGGCGTGGGCATGATCAAGACCGGCGCGTGCGCCCGCTCGGAGCGTGTCGCCAAATACAACCGGCTGCTTGCCATCGAGCGCGAGCTGGGGGCGGGCGCCTACTACGCACAGGGCTCGAGCTTTCCGTGAAAGCGGCATCGCGGGCGGTTCACGCCGGCCGCGAACTGGTCGCCCGGAGCCCGCTCGCGCCCGACCTCAGTCCCGCGGCGGTCCACGTCTACACCGACCTCGACGACTACGAGGCGGTTGCGCGCGGAGACCGGCCGGGGCATTACTACGGCCGCAACTCGAACAGCAACCGGTCGATGCTGGAGCAGACGGTCGCCGAGCTCGAGGGAGCGGAGGCGGGCCTCGCGACCGCCAGTGGGATGGCGGCGCTGCACGTGGCGATCCTTGCGCTGGCGCCGAGACCGGTCACGATCGTGGCCACACGCGAGCTGTATGGCGGCACTCTGGCGCTCCTGCGCCAGGACCTCGAGCCTGCCGGCTACGAGACCAATTTCGTCGACATGACGGACCTCGATGCCGTTCGGAGCGCGCTCGACGGCGCGGGCCTCGCGCTCGTGGAGACGATCACAAATCCGCTTTGCAGGTTGCCTGACGTCGCAGCGATCGCAGCGCTGGCGCGCGATCGAGGCGTGCCGCTGCTGGTCGACAACACATTCGCGACCCCAATCCTCTTTCGCCCGCTCGAGGTGGGGGCGAGCGCCGTCATGCACAGCGCGACGAAGTACATCGGCGGCCACTCCGATCTGATCGCGGGCGTCGTGGTCGGGAGCAAGGACGTGATCTCGGCCGCGCGCGCGAGATCGATTCGCACCGGGAGCACCCTCGGGCCGTTCGATGCGTGGCTCGCGCTGCGCGGCATCCGGACCCTGGACCTGCGTATGCGCCGGCACAGCGACAACGGGATCGCCCTCGCGCGCGCCCTGCGTGGGATGCCCGGCGTCGCCCGGGTTCATCACCCAGGGCTCGAGGGCTCGCCGTCTCGCGAGGTGGCGCTCCGGCTGATGCCTGAGGGAACAGGAGGGATGTTCGCCTTCGACCTCGACGGCGGCCGCGCGGCGGTGCAGCGAATGCTGTCGCGCTTCCAGATGGTCACGTTCGCCGCCAGCCTCGGCGGTGTGGAGACCACGATCTCCTACCCGGAGATAACCTCGCATCGCGGCCTCAGCCCCGCGGAGCGCGCCGAGCTCGGAGTCGGGCCAGGGACGATCCGCGTTTCGGTGGGGATCGAGGCGGCGGACGACATCATCGCCGACTTCGCCCAAGCTCTCTCCAACTAAGTGTCGGCGTATACGCTCCTCCAGCTCGTCGAGGTCCTGGCCTTCAGCGCGGTGCTCATGTTCGGCGTCCTGGTCCGATCGCCTAGCCTCGCGATCCTCGGCGGTGGCTTCCTGATCGGCAAGGCCGTGCTCAACATCCTCGCGCCGGAAGGCGGGACGGTCTATCGGCGCTCCGTGATCGGATACACGCTGGGCGGGATCTTCGTGGTCATCGGCGTCGCCGCCGCGCACTTCCTCACGTAGAAGCGGAATCGACGGCCGGGAGGCGCTGGTTCCTATCCTGTGACGAGATGGCACAGCGAACCGTGAGTGCGGGCATCATCGGGCTGATCGGCAACACTCCGCTCCTTCGAGTCCGGCTGTTCGAGCACGACTTCCCTGGTCTCGAGGTCTATGCCAAGGCCGAGTGGTTCAACCCGGGCGGCTCGGTCAAAGATCGCGCCGCGCTGTCGATGATCGTTGACGGCGAGCAGCGCGGGGAGCTCACCCACCGCAAGACGATCATCGACTCCACCTCGGGCAACACCGGGATCGCGTACGCGATGGTCGGCGCGGCCAAGGGGTACCGGGTCAAGCTGGTGATGCCCGGCAACGTTAGCGCTGAGCGCAAAGCGCTGGTCACCGCTTACGGCGCCGAGATCGTCTACAGCGACGCGCTGGAGGGATCGGACGGCGCGATCAGGATGGTTCGCGAGCTGGTCGCGAGCGAGCCGCACCGCTACTTCTACCCCGACCAGTACTCGAATCCGGCCAACGTCCGCGCGCACTACGAGGGCACTGCGATGGAGATCCTCGCGCAGACCTCCGGACGCATCACGCACTTCATCGCCGGACTCGGCACCACCGGCACCTTCGTCGGCACGTCGCGACGGTTGAAAGAGCACGACGCGTCCATTCGCACCATCGCGGTCGAGCCCGAGGACTCATTTCACGGCCTGGAGGGTCTGAAGCACCTGCCCACGGCCATCGTGCCGAAGATCTGGGATCCGAGCGTCGCCGACGAGATCTGGGGAGCGCCCACAGAGCCGGCGTACGATCTCGCACGCACGCTCGCCCGCACCGAGGGCCTGCTGGTCGGGCACTCGAGCGGCGCCGTGCTGTGGGCGGTGCGCCGCCTGGCCGAGACAGTCCGCGAAGGCGTGGTGGTCACGGTGTTCCCGGACTCGGGCGACCGCTACCTCTCGACCGGCCTCTACGGCGAACGGTGAAGATCCGCCGGAGCGCTATAGAGGCGATCGAGGCGCACGGCGCCGAAGGCTACCCCGACGAGATCTGCGGCGTCATGCTCGGAACTCTGGCCGACCGCGTCGTCTCCGAGGTGCGTCGCGCCCGGAACATCATCGTCGAGCGGTCGCGCGATCGTTACGAGATCGACCCGCGCGACCACATCCGCATCCAGCGCGAAGCGGACGCGAGCGGCCTGGACATCGTCGGCTATTACCACAGCCATCCGGACCACCCCGCTCAGGCCTCACGGTTCGACACCGAACGAGCTTGGGCGGGCTATGTGTACGTGATCGTCTCGATCCAGGGTGGCAAACCGGTCGACGCGAACGCGTTCGTGGCCGAGCAGGACGGCGGTCCTTTTCGCTCCGAGCCACTCGAAGTCACCTGAACCGTCCTTCGACTAGGGGGGTCGCGGGATCTCCGGTTTCGGTGTCTTAGACATCGGGGCGCCGACGGCCGTGGCCTCGATGCAGTGGGGGCAGTGGCCGTGGACTCCTCCAGTGGGATCTACGGCCCAGCCAACCAGTGCGTGCCCGCGGCCGCAGATAGCACAGGGCGGAGGCGCGATCACCGGGTCGATGAGTCGATGCCAGATTCGGCTCAAGACCATGGAGTGCGCGGCCGTTCCAGTCGCTCTCCATCCACTTCCAGGTCGACGCGCTCGTTGAAGAACGCGATCAGGTTCTCGATCTTCGGGCACTCGGGGATCGGCGCCTCGTAAGACCAGGCGAGATCGGGGTGCACGGTGCCTGTCGCGTTCACCGACCAGTACGAGGCGACCCCTTTGTAAGGGCAACGTGAGATGGTCTGGGTCGGCTCTAACAGGTCCATCCTGACGTCCAGCCTAGGAATGTAATACCTCGTTGGAAGGCTGGTCTCGAACAGCAGCCGAGGCCTGTGCGTCTCGGCCACCAGCTCAGCCCCAATGCTGACCTTCACGTGCCGCGACGAGTTGAGCACGTCCACGCGGTGATACGGATCGCGTGGATGGACGAACACCTGGTCATCCTCCTCATACCAGGCGTCCATGCGGTGCCATCGGAACACGACCAGCTCGGCCAGGGGTTCAAGACCCTCGGGCGGCTGCGGGAAGGTCCACATCGCGTCCTCTTTGACCTTGTCCCCGGCCGCCACAGACCAGCGTTCGACCTCGCCGAGGCCGGGCATCGACATCGATCCCGATGCACGCGCCAGGTCCAGGCGCGCGTCTTCGCGGGGGAAGGCGTAGGAGTTGAATGGAGGGGGCAGGTAGAGCAGCTGGGCTTGTGTGCTGTCCGCAACCGTCGTGCCTCCGAGCAGCGCCCGGATCCGGCGCCCGGTCGTCTCGAGGTGAACGCGCCCCCCATGCGTGGTCCACATGTGATACGAGGCCTCGAACATGCCTTCTTGCATCGGCTACCTCCCCGCGTGCCCGCGCACGCTCTGGATTCAACCGTACTCCACAACCGACGGCGACGCCGTAGAGCCAAAGCTGGCCTAATTGATCCATGTCCAGGCCGATCGTCGCCATCGTGGGCCGCCCCAACGTCGGCAAATCGACGCTTTTCAATCGCGTCCTCGGCTGGCGCAAGGCGATCGTCGACCCCCAGTCGGGTCTGACTCGCGACCGCCTCTACGGGATCGCGGAGTGGCGCGGCCGCGAGTTCTCGATCGTCGATACCGCAGGCCTCGACCTCGACGGAGGCAAGGATGAATCGCGTGCCGCGATCGAGGCGCAGACGCAGGTGGCAATCGAGCAGGCCGACGTCATCGTGCTGTTGCTTGATGTCCGTGAAGGGCTGACTCCTCTGGATAGAGAGATCGTGGGTCTCCTGCGCCGGTCGGGCCGTCGTGTACTGGTCGCCGCGAACAAGGCAGACTCGCCCGGCAATCGGCATTTCGCGCACGAGATCTCTGAGCTGGGATTCGACGAGCCCAGCCTCGTCTCCGCTCAGCATGGCCTCGGCGTCGGCGATTTCCTCGACCGGGTCATCGAAGAGCTGCCGCCACCGGCCGAAGAGCCCGAGGTGGACACGAAGGCAGACCGGCTGGCGATCATGGGCCGCCCCAACGTCGGCAAGTCATCCCTGTTGAATGCGTTGCTGGGTGACGAGCGCGCGCTCGTCAGCCCGCTGCCCGGGACCACGCGGGACCCGGTGGACACCGAGCTCGTCTACGACGGCGTTCCGGTGGTGCTGGTCGACACCGCGGGCATTCGCCGGAAGTCGACCGCCCGCGACCGGCTGGAGCAGTACAGCCTGCTGCGGGGTATCCACGCGATGGAGCGGGCGGACGCTGTCCTCCTCGTGCTCGATGCATCGGCCGGCGTCCTGGCCCAGGACCAGCACGTGGCCGGCTATGCATTGGAGGCAGGCAAAGGTCTTGTGATCGTGGTCAACAAGATCGACCTGGTCGAGCCCGCCCACCGCAAGGCCGCGTACTGGCGAACCGCGCTCCTCAGGAGCTTCAAGTTCGCGCCCTTCGCGCCCATCGTGACGGTGTCCGCGAAAACCAAGGAGGGGATTCGGTCCGTCATCCCGTCGGCCCTCGAGGTCGTGGGTCAGCGCCGCATCAAGATCCCGCCCAACGAGCTCAATCGTGTCCTGCGCCAGGCCTTCGTCGAGCACCCACCGCCGAGCTACAAGGGGCGTCGCCTGCGGCTCGGTTACGCCACCCAGGCGGCGTCCGAGGCGCCGACGGTCGTGATGTTCGTCAACGATGTCGGCTTGCTCCACTTTTCCTACCGGCGATACCTGGAGAAGGCAATCCGGGAGCGGTTCGGCCTCATGGGCAACCCGTTGAAGCTCGTCCTGCGGGCGGGCACAGACAGGCGGACAGGCAAGGCCGGCGCCAAAACCGGAGCCAAGACCGGAACCAAGACCCGGGCCTAGCTCGTTTACATTTCCATCACGTCCGGACCACATCCGGATGACGGGATGGTGATGTATTGATGGTATGGCCGCCGTGAGCTTCAAGGTCCTGGTCGTCGATGACGAGGCGCACATCGTCGAACTCGCCCGTCTCTACCTTTCGCGCGAGGGCTACGAGGTGGAGGGAGTGGGGGATGGGACGCAGGCCCTGACGCGCTTTGCGCAGATCAAGCCGGACCTCGTGATCCTCGACATCATGCTGCCCGGAACGGATGGCATCAGCATCTGCAAGGAGATTCGCAAGCAGAGCCAGGTGCCGATCATCATGCTCACGGCCCGGGACGAGGTCACCGACAAGGTCGTCGGCCTCGAGGTGGGCGCAGACGATTACCTGACCAAGCCCTTCCATCCCCAGGAGCTGGTGGCACGCGCCAAGGCACTGCTGCGGAGGGCCAGGCTCGAGCCGGACCAACCCAAGCTGATCAGGGCGGGCAAGCTCGAGGTCGACCTCGAGCGCCACGAGGTCCGCCAGGGCGCCTCTAGAGTCCAGCTCAGGCCCAAGGAGTTTGACCTGCTGGCGCTGCTGGCGCGGCATCCCGGCCGGGTGTTCCAGCGCAGCGAGCTGCTCGACCTCGTCTGGGGCTACGACTTTCCGGGCTACACACGCACCGTGGACGTACACGTCCAGCAGGTCCGCGAGAAGCTGGCCGCCGCGAGGATCTCGGACCCGAGCATCCAGACGGTTTGGGGCGTCGGCTACCGGCTGGAGCTGGCGGCGACCTGAGCCTCCGCCTCCGTCTGCTTGCCGCCGCCGCCGGCATTGTGGCCGTGAGCCTGCTCTTGAGCGGGGCGCTGACGTGGGTGCTGGTGCGCGACCTCGAGCTGCAGTCGGCGCAGGACCAGCTCGATCGGTCGATCCTCGTCGCGCGCCCCCTGATCCAACACCAGGAATGCCTGCTTCGCGTCGGGGCGGTGACGAATGCGGGCGCGGCTACGTGCCGCCTCGACGATCCGATCGACTACCAGGCGCGCTTGGACCTTCTGGCATCGCAGCTTGGCACCAGCCGGCTTCTGCTTCTCAACCGCCAGGGCCGGGTGGTCTTCGACAGCGGCAGCGCGGACACGAGCGGCCAGGCCATCTCCGTGACGCCGTCAAAACGAGTGACAGGGGTCGCGGAGGCGCGGACCACGCTTGGAGGCCAGACCTACCTCGTCGCGGCGACCACGATCACACCCACGCGAGATCCATTGGGGGCTGCGTACGTCGTGCTCGGGCTGCCCCAGGGAGCCTTTGCCGCGGCTGCGGCCAGCGACTTGGTCCCCAGGCTGCTGCTGGCGGGCGGAGCGGCGCTGTTGCTCGCGATACTCTTGGTGCTGCTCGTGAGCCGCTCGCTCACGCGTCCGCTCGGAAAGCTGGCCGCGGCCGCCGAAGACATCGCGGCCGGCCACTACTCACGCCGCGTTGGCATCCGCGGGACCGACGAGATCGGGAAGCTGGGGTCGGCTTTCGACCGCATGGCGGAGGCGGTAGAGCGCGCGCGCAGGGTCCAGCGTGAGTTTCTCGCCAATGTCTCGCACGAGCTCAAGACTCCGTTGACGAGCCTGATCGGATTCAGCCAGGCGCTCGTCGACGGGAGCATCAAGACCGAAAAGGAGCGGGCGCGCGCCGCGACCGTGGTCCATGAGGAGTCGGAACGCGTGCTGCGCATGGCGCAGGAGCTTCTCGACCTCGCCCGAGTCGAGGCCGGATCGATCTCGTTCCACATCACGGCGGTCGACCTCGGCGGCCACCTTCAGCAGGGGCTAGAGATCGTGCGGCCGCGCGCGGACGCCCGTGGGCTTGCGCTCGACCTAGACGTGCCCAACGACATTCCTCCAGTGGCCGCCGACCCCGAGCGGCTGCACCAGATCCTCGACAACCTGCTGGACAACGCCGTCAAATACGCGCCGTCTGGAGCCACGGTCACCGCGAGCGCGCGGCGGGTGGGGAACTCGGTGGAGGGGGTCGTCACCAACCCCGCCGGCCCGCATCCACCCGACCCGGACCGCATGTTCGAGCGCTTCTATCGCGCGGATCCGTCACGTTCAGCGGCAGCGGGTGGGGTCGGGCTCGGACTCGCGATCTCGCGCGAGCTGGCGACCGCCATGGGCGGGCGGCTGTGGGCCGACATCGACGGCTCAGGTGCCCTGCACATGCACCTCACGCTGCCCGCAGCGAAGGGTCGCCAGGTGGAACCACTGCCGCCGCCGGCATCGGCGTCCGCCGCCTAACGAACAAGAAACTGGGAAGAGGGGAGTGGGGGAGGGCCTGGAGGCGGAGTGCACACCGGGCGACAATTGGCGCGAAAATTTCTCGCTGTAAATGCTTGACACCGAACATCAGTTCGCTACAATACAAACATGTGTTCTATAGGCGGGGAGAGGGGGAATTGGACCTCGAGAGAGGTCTTCGAAGAGATCAATTCGCTCCTCAATCGGCTCTCGAGTGAGGACCTCAGCATGGTGCCGGCGGAGGCGATGGGCAATGACCAGATCGCTCTCCATCGCATCGGCAATCGGATCCAGGCCGAGGGGCTGCGCCGTCTACGCCGCTTCGACAGCGGCCAAGGTTACGCCCCTTCAGGCGCCCTCTCTGCGAGGGCATGGCTGCGCTGGCAGCTGAACCTGACGGTCACGACGGCGTCGGAGCGGGTGGCGATGTCGCGGAAGATGGCGGCTCTGCGTCTGACGGAGCAGGCCCTTGCCGATGGCGACATCAGCTACCGGCACGCGACCCTGATCGCGGAGACCGCAAGCCAGCTTGGGGACAAATTCGAGCCCCAGGCGGAGACCGTCCTGGTCGACGCGGCCAAAGAGCTCGACCCTTGGCGCTTGCTGCGGGTCATTGGGCACCTGAAGCACTGCCTCGACTCCGACGGCGTACTCAGTGACGCCAACAAGGCCAACAGCCGTCGCTTCCTTCACCTGAGCCAGACGTTCGACGGCGTCTATCGGATCGACGGCTGGCTCGATGCTGAAAGCGGAGCGACTCTCAACACGGCATTGGATTCGGTGATGGGACCCAGGCTCGCAGATGACGACCGGAGTGCGGCGGAGCGCCGCGCTGATGCTGCGGTGGAGATGGCGCGCCGGCAGCTGGACGGTGGCCAGCTCCCCGCGGTCGGGGGTCAGAAGCCGCACCTGGCGGTCAGCGTCGACATGTCGACCCTGAGCAAGGA
>CATPBF010000151.1 GCA_955652585.1 Candidatus Dormiibacterota bacterium
CCGCGTACGAGCAGTCAACGACCGCAAGGTTGCAGCGGATGACCGCGCGCAGGGCAGCCACGACCGCCAGATTGCGGCGGAAGATCGCGCGCAGGCCGCCAAGGACCGTGAAGACTCCGGGACCGACGAGCTCACGGGAGTCAGCCGCCGTGGCGCGGGCCTCTCCGCCATCGGGCGCGAGATCAACCGCGCGCAGCGCGACAGCGGAGAGCTCGTGGCTGCTTACGTCGACGTAGACGGGCTCAAAGCCACGAACGACAGCAGAGGTCATGCCGCCGGGGACACGCTGCTAATCGCGGTGGCCGAATCGCTGCGAGCCTGCTTACGCTCCTACGACGTGATCACACGCGTCGGCGGGGATGAATTCGTGTGCGTGCTCCCAGGCATTGCTGTTGAACACGCGCGCCAACGTTTCGAAGCGGTGAACGCGATGCTGGCCGCAGGCACCTCCGGCGCTTCCATCACCATCGGCCTGGCCCGGCTCCGAACAGGCGACTCGGCGGATGATCTGATCCAGCGCGCTGACGACGAAGTTTCGAGCGCCCGCAAGCGCCGCTAAGGATCCCGCCCAAGCGTAGTACGCATCGCATTGGCAGCGGCGCCCCAATCCTTGTCCATTCGTGCGGCGACTGCGGCTCCATCGTAGCGCCGGGAGCTGTCTTCAGCCATAAGGTTCAGAGTCACTTGCGGTCCGGATCAGGAAGTGTTTTGGCGGCTTGGTCATGATGTGTCGTCGCTGAAACTGGCGTAGCCGCCGAGTGCGGAGGACGTTCCTTGGCGACGTCGGCAACTAGAGCATCCATGAAGCGGCGGTACTTGGCGAAGTAGTGATACTCATCGGCAAGCTGTTGCCAGGCTTCCGTAAAGGATGGGAACCTCGCGACCTCCTTCATCCCCTCGCGCCACACCCTCCACGTCCCCGAGTCGATTCTCCCGCTCGATTTCAGCCACATCTCCTCGGCGCACATGTTGAAGTAGTCGCGGAAGGCTGCCAACACTTCGGCGCGCTCACCTTCAGGGAGCTCAGACAGGCGATATGAGCTTCCTGGATGACGAGCGGCAAACGGGAGTCTGCCCATCGTTTTGGAATAGCGATCCGTATACACGAGAAAGATCAAGGTTCTGAATTGATCTCGGACGTGGGTCATCGAAACGACGATCGCGAACGCGCCTACGACCACCGCCGCAATGCTCGAGGCTGCTATCCATTGTTCAGTTGTCATGCGGCGCCCGCACCTGTTGGCCCCCCAGGTCGGCGACCCACCGTGATCGCGGGCGCGCCTTCAGGGGTCGGAGGGGAGAGGACCTGTTCGAGCCCCACGCCCCGCAGCAGCGCCTGCGCCTCGTCCTCGTCCACTGCCGCACCGCCGTAGACGGTGGTTTGAAATCGACTGAGGGCGTTCTGCAACGGGTCGTCATGCAACTTTCCGTGAGCCATCATCAGCCAGCCACCGGGAACCAGGGCTTTGGCGAGACGCGGCAGGCCGGCTTCGAGTGCGGGACGCGGAACAAATGGCGCGGGCAGCCACGCCAGCGCATAGGTCCGGTCGTCTTCGAGGCTGGCGACGTCCTGCTGCCGCAGTTCGATCCGCTCGGCGAGCCCGGCCTCACCCACCTGGCGTCGTGCCAGTTCGAGGGCGCGGGGGAGGACGTCGAGGCCGACGACGCGTAATCCGGGAAAGGTGCGGCAGTACGCCACGGCCATGGCGCCCACGCCCACGCCGACATCGAGCATCTGCGGTGACTCGCCGTCGAACAGGTCGCCGAGGCCCTCGAGCATGGGCAGCCCGAACATCTTGAACGCAGCGGCCGCCTGGGCGCTGCCTCGACCCTGCGCCAGCAGTGCCTCGTCGTTCTGGCTCGCCCAGGCGGCCGCGCCAGAGAGCATCCCCGCGGTCTGCAGGATGTTGGCGGCCGACACTGCCGCGATGTCAACCGATCCGCTGTTGACAATTTCTGCCAGCCCGGCGGCGGGGACGACGCCGCCGGAGGTTTCTGACATCAACCCCAGTTCGACGAGCACCTGTTGGGCTTGTCGTTTCTGCTCGGCGTCGCGTCCGGGATCATCATTGAGAGCAACCGCCAGCGCCGCCAGTTGCCAGACTCCCTCTTGCAGGCGGCGGATTAGAGTCCCCGCTTCTGCCGCGGTGGCAATCTGCATGGGCGATTCTCCTAATAGGTGCGGCTGCGGGCGGCGGAATCGTGACTCCGCTCCACTTGGGGACGGCGATCGCAACTCCGTAGCCGCGCCGTTCGAGCGCGGCCGAGGACGGCGTCAGTGTATCGGGCGGGGCCAGAAATGCTTTGGTTTTCTCGGTTGCGGCTACGCCGCGGCGAGAATGCGCTCGTCCGTTGGCTTCATGGTCTTGACGCCGATTACGAGCAGGTAGAGGACCATCGACGGTTCCGCGACCGCCGGCAGGATGGCCGCGTAGCCATGAATGGCTTTGGCGATATCCGGGAAAAGGAACGCCGCGTGCAGGTCCACGATGTAACTGGCACTCGCTACGACCAGCACCACGGCCAACGCCTTCGGAAACCATCCTGACCTGTAGGCCAGATATCCCAGCGGCGCCAACCAGAGGCCGAAGAAGATCTGCGCGATGAGCAACCCATAGTGCTGGGCATCGAGTAGGAGGAGCACCAGGGCACTCGAGCCTGCGGCGCCGAAGGCGGCCATGTCGACGGCCCCGGTGGCGACGCGCAGGCCTTCGAACTCGAACAGTGCGCTCAGGCATGTGATGCCGGTCGCGAGTATGACCAGGACCAGCATCGCCCTCGCGGTGCTCTGGTGCACGTGCTTCAGCAGGATGTAGAGGGCCAGGGCCAGGAAGACGAAGAAAGTCCCGTCCAACAAGTCGGCGACGACGCCCATGCGCACGAGCCCGGCGTTCGCGACCACGTTCGCTGCTGTGGCCGCCGCGTTGCCGGCGACGTACATCTTGGGTTCCACATAGCCTTCGGCAAAGCCGCCGAAGATGCCGACGAGCAGGTAGAGGAAGCCGGCGATTCTGGCGAGGCGCTTGGGGGAGGTCATCATCATCTGGCCACCGATGCGCTGCGAAGACTCTCGATCTTGCTCGAAGCCGCGCGCTCGTCGGTGCGCCACTTCCAGGCGTACCAGACAATTGCCGACGTGCACGCGATCTCGATGACGCTAAAGAAGATGTAGTAGAGCGCGGGCGTCTTAACCATGAGCGACAACACCTGGACGGCGGTCATGGTGGTGCCGGCGACGATGTTGGCGATGCGATTTGGTCGATCGCCCAGAATCCGCGATAGCAGAACCATGGCTATCGGGATCTCAACCAGGATTCCGGCTCCCAGCAAGAATCCCTGCGAGATATGGAGTGAGCCGATGTCTCCCGCCAGGAATTGCTTCAGCAAGGCGGGATCCATCAGCGTGACGACATCGCAGTAGAGGTAATTGAGCGTCGCGACGATCCATATCGTCGAGAGCTTTGACCTGAAGCCTTCCATGTGACTACTCCCTTGATTGAATCCGACCCAGACTCCTTACGTACAACGTAAGTGTACGCTGTAAGTCTAGGCGTACGTAGTAAGTTTGTCAAGGACAAGGAATGGTAGAAACCCGAGCCCGCCTGAACAGGGATCGCGTGCTGCGCGCCGCGGTCGCCCTGGCCGACGAGGGCGGGATCGAAGCGCTGACCATGCGCAAGCTCGCCCACGCCCTTGGGGTCGAGGCGATGTCGCTCTACAACCACGTGGCCAACAAGGACGACATCCTGGACGGCATCGTCGATGTCGTTTTCGGCGAGATCGGTCTGCCTCCGATGGATGTGGACTGGAAGACGTCAATGCGTCAGCGGGCCATCTCCGCCCGCGACGTTCTCTCGCGCCACCCCTGGGCGATCGGGCTGATGGAGTCGCGGAGCAAACCCGGTCGCGCGACACTGCAACACCACGACGCTGTGATCGGAGCGCTTCGGAAGGGAGGCTTCTCGCTCCCGATGACCGCACACGCGTACTCCGTCCTGGACGGCTACATCTACGGATTCGCGCTGACGCACACCAACTTGCCGTTCGAGACGTCGGAAGAGACCGCAGAGCTGGCGCAGGACATCATGGGGCGGTTCTCCGCGCACGAGTACCCTCACCTGACCGAGCTGACCGTCCAGCACGTTCTACAGCCCGGCTACGACTACGTGAAAGAGTTCGAGTTCGGGCTGGATCTGATCCTGGACGGCCTCGAGAGGCTCCGCGAATGAAAGCGGTTGTCCATGACAGGTATGGGCCGCCGGAAGTTCAGCGAATCGAAGATGTCGTGCAGCCGGTGCCCAGGGCGGACGAGGTCCTCGTCAAGATCCACGCCACGACGGTCACCCGAACCGACTGCGGCGTGCGGGCAGGGGAACCATTCATCGTCCGCTTCTTCTTCGGCCTCCGCCGACCGAAGCAGCGGATCCTCGGCACCGAGCTGGCGGGAGAGGTCGAAGCAGTCGGCGCAGCCGTCAGCGAGTTTGCGGTCGGTGACCATGTCTTCGGCGTCAGTGCGTGGAACTTCGGCGCACACGCAGAGTTCGTCTGCATACGGGAGAGCGACCCGCTGGCGCACAAGCCGGCCGGCATGACCTTCGAAGAGGCTGCAGCGG
>CATPBF010000152.1 GCA_955652585.1 Candidatus Dormiibacterota bacterium
ACGTTCTACGCAAGCTGGGCGTCGAAGTCGTCGACACATTCAAGCTCGAAGGGGCCGAAGTGGTGCTCGACGGTATCTTCGGAACCGGCCTGTCGAGGCCACCAGAAGGCGAATTCGCGGAGTGGATCGAAGCCATCAACGCGTCCAGCGCCCGAGTCGTCTCGGTCGACCTGCCGTCGGGCCTCGACGCGGACTCCGGCGTCGCCTACGCTCCCACTGTGCAGGCGCACACGACGGTCACCCTCGGCTTGCCGAAAGCCGGCCTCCTGAACCGGGATGGCCCCCGCCACGCGGGCGAGATCTGGGTCGTGGACATTGGCATCCCGTTCGAGGTCTACGCGGCGCTCGGCGTCGATGCGCCCGCGTCCCTCTTCTCGAGCCAGGACCGATTCCGCCTCGAGGCGACGCGGTCGTGACGCGCGAGGTCGTTTGGGACCACGGCGTATCTCTGCCGGAGCACAGCCTGTGGCTGGACCCGCTCGTGGTGCGTGCATTCGCGTTCATCTCCCATGCGCACACCGATCACGCTCGGCGCCACAAGGAAGCACTGCTCACGCCTCAAACACTTGCGCTCATCCCCGATGCGCGGCGCCCACGCGGCTGGCGGATGCTGGGATACGACGAGCCGATGCGGCGGGGGCCGGCGACCCTGACACTGCACCCCGCGGGGCATATGCTGGGCTCCGCGCAATTGCGGTTCGAGCATGAAGGCACGAGCCTGCTCTACACCGGCGACATCAAGCTGCGCCAACCGGGCGGAGGTGGGACCACACATGTGCCTCGCGCACACGTGCTCGTGATGGAGAGCACGTACGGGCGGCCGCACTTCAGGTTTGGCGACCCGGACTCGACGGTCGAGTCGATCGCGCGCTGGTGTCGCCTCGCCCTCGACAGCCGCGTGACGCCGGTGCTGCTCTGCCACGCGCTCGGCAAGACCGAAGAGGTGATGCTCGCGCTCGCGCCCTACGGATTCGAATTCGCGCTTGAGAGCCGATGCGTTCCCTGCGCGCGCGCTTACGCGAGCGCCGGCAGCACCCTTCCGGAGTGGGTCGAGCTCAACGGCGACACGCCATCTGGTCGAGTTGTCATCGCGCCCCCGGCGGGGAAGGACGAGGTTCGGCGCCTCGGCCGCTACCGGACGGCGCTGATCTCAGGCTGGGCCAAGGACGCCGAGTTCGCGCGGCTGTTCGGCGCCGACGCGACCTTCGACCTCTCGGACCACTGCGACTTCGACGAGCTCATGGAAGTAGTCGAGCGATCAGGCGCAGACCAGGTCTACACGGTGCACGGTTACACCGAGGATTTCGCGCGGCATCTGCGCAAGCGGGGCGTTCGGGCCTCGGCGCTGGAAGCAACCGAGCAGCTCGCCCTGGCGCTCTAGGTTCTTTGCGGGCGGACTATTCTGAGGTCGTCCGCAAGCGCATTCGTCTAGCAATCCTGGTGGTTGTAGTGCTCGGCGTCGCCGGCATCGGCGTCGCAATATGGGCTCAGGCTCAGCCGGTCATCGACGCCGCCCAAGCATCCTCCCTGGCTTTGGATCTTCAGGCCGGCCCGACCCATGCCGGCTGGAGAGCAGATTCCGCGACTCTCGACTACAGCGGCAAACGGCCGCCTCCTGGAAACCTACCCGGGGCTCCAAAAGCGAAGTGCTGGGGAGCGATGCTGCCGGTGGGCGACGCCTATTGCCTGCCGTATCCCGTTTGGCGGGTTCATCTCGTCGGTCCCATCGTTGGGGGTCAGTGCCGTGACAGCCTCGTGTATGTCGACGGGCGGACAGCGCGAGTGGCCTTGTCCAGGGGCCAGTCGGGACCCTGCAGCACGTTTGTCCCGCTGAGCTAGCGCGGTCTAGCGCAGTGCCCAGCCGGAGCGAAGCACCGCCCGGCGCAGGTCGGCATCGCCGGCGGCGGCATCGCTGAGCCGGGACAGCAAGAGATCGAGCCACGCGGTGAGCAGCACCGGTGGATGGAACTCCAGCTCCTCCTTGTTCCACCGCGCACGCAGCGTGCGGCCGCCAAGCTCGATCACAACCTCCGTGATCGGGCCCCGATTCAGGTGGCCGCGCTTGACCTTGGCGATCGGGATCCGCTCCACCAGGTAGTCGAGCAGCTCGCCCGGCTCATCCTCTTTATCCAGGGGCGCGTGGCAGAACACGCAGATTCCATCGAGCGGGAGCGCAGGCGCCCCGCAGATGGCGCAGCTCACGCCCCCGCCGCGCTGGTGCGCGTCCAACGCGCTCAATCCGTGTACCTGGTGATGATTTGGTCCTCTCGACGCTTTTCAGATTGATATAACGGGCAATCCTCGAAATTGCGCACGCAGATCGGAGGGCTGTCGGTCAGTGCGTACTTGCGCTTCGAGAGGTGGTCGACGTGACAGTCGAATCTGTAAACACGCAGGAGCATGCGCTGATCCTTGACGAGTTCCTCGAGATAGGGACACCGGCGCACGCGACTTACGATAGGCCACCGAACCCAGACATGCTCGATTTCGCGCGCGCCGGAGCGGCAGTGGGCGGCACGTCCGCAACCCTGGAGAAAACACGCGCCCTCGCGGAGTACTTCCGCTCGCTCGACGACGACGACCTGCGGAGGGCGGCCGTTTTCATGACCGGCCGCCCGTTCGGACCGAGCAAGCGCTCGACGCTCGGCCTGGGGTGGTCGGCGCTAAGCAAGGTGGTCGGCGCGATCTCCGGCCGCGATGACGACGAGCTGCAGTTGCTGTTTCGCAAACATTCGGACCTCGGCGACTGGGCGGGCGAGGCACTCGAAGCGCGCACAGAATACGGCGACGTGCCGCTCGACGAGGTCGAGAAGACGCTCGAGGCGATTCGCACCGCCCGTGGCGCCGCCAAGGCGGCACCCCTCGAGCGGCTTCTGCGCCGGCTGCACCCCGAGGCGGCCCGATTCGTGGTCAAGATCATCTCTGGCGAGATGCGCATCGGCCTCAGCGAAGGGCTGGTGGAGGCCGCCGTCGCCGAGGCGTTCGGGCAGCCGGTGACAAAGGTCAAGGGTGTCCACCTCATCACTGGGGACATCGGCGAGACCGCAGTGCGGATCAAGCACGGCCTCATCGAGACAAGCGAGGTGACCCTGTTCCAGCCGATCCGCTTCATGCTGGCGAGCCCCGTCGAAACGGCCGCCGAACCCTTTGGACGCATGGGCGCGGAGAAGGTGTGGACGGAGGAGAAGTACGACGGCGTCCGCTGCCAACTTCACCATGCGGACGGGCGCGTGGAGCTCTTCTCGCGCGACCTGAAGGAGACCACCAGCGCCTTTCCGGAGCTGGCCGAGAACGCCACCAGGCTCGGTCACGCGGTCCTCTTCGACGGCGAGGTCCTGGCCCACCGAGATGGACGGGTCCTGCGATTCTTCGAGCTCCAGCACCGGCTCGGGCGCAAGCAGGTCACGGCCGAGCTTCGCCGCGAGGTGCCGGTGGTGCTCGTGATCTTCGACCTGCTCTACCTCGATGGCCGCTCGCTGCTCGACGAGCCGCTGGAAGAGCGCCGGCGCCTGCTCGAAGGCCTACGCGTCGAGCATCCTTTCCTGCTCGCGCGCCTCGAAGAGGCGACGAGCCCGTCCGACCTCGAGCGGATCTTCGCCGACACGCGCGAACGCGGTCACGAGGGCTTGATGGTCAAGGACCCGGCGAGCCCGTACACGCCCGGTCGCCGCGGCCTCGCCTGGCTGAAGCTCAAGCGGCCCCTCGCGACGCTCGACGTCGTCGTCACCGCGGTCGAGTGGGGCCACGGCAAGCGCAAGGGCGTGTTGTCGGACTACACATTCGCGGTCAACGACACGGCGACCAGCCGACTGGTCAACGTGGGCAAGGCGTACACCGGGCTCACAGATGCGGAGATCGCCGAGATGACCAAGCGGTTCTTGAGCATCACGGTCGACGATCGCGGATGGTCGCGCATGGTGAAACCAGAGGTCGTGCTCGAGGTTGCGTTCGACTCGATTCAGCATTCGAGCCGCCACGCCAGCGGTTACGCGCTGCGCTTTCCCCGTATCGTGCGCATCCGCGACGACAAGCCCGTCGATGAGATCGACACGCTCGAACGCGTGGCGGAACTGTACGAGCGCTACTTCGGCGCAAACACCGCGGAGAAGCTGTCGGAGGTCGCCGAGACATGAAAGTCACCTTCATGGGGACGGCGGGCGCGCGGTTCATGGTCGCCAAGCAGCTCGCGGCGTCAGGCGGCCTGTACCTGGAGCACGAAGGCGTGCGGCTGAGTCTCGATCCCGGACCCGGCGCCATCGTCCAGTACGCCAAGCGGAAGGTCGATCTCACCAAGCTCGACGCCATCGTCCTGAGCCACCGCCACCTCGACCACGCCGGCGACGTCAACGTGATGGTCGAGGCCATGACCGACGGCGGGTTTCGACACCGCGGCCGGTTGTTCTGCCCTGCCGATGCCCTCGACAACGATCCGGTTGTGCTTCAGTACCTCCGGCACTTTCCAGAGGAGGTCGTGCGCCTGCAGCCTGAGACGACGTACAACGTCAACGGCCTTGCCTTCACCACCAGTCCGCGCCATGTGCACCAGGCGGAAACGTTCGGGTTCCGCTTCGGCGACAAGCTCGGCTGGGTGACGGATTCCGAGTACTACGAAGGCATCGCCGAGCAGCACCGGGCGGAGGTGATGATCATCCACCTCGTGCTCATGGAGTGTCGCGCGGGTCTCCCGCACCTGTGCCTCGCCGATGCCGAGCGCATCATCCGCGACGCTAAGCCGCGGCTCGCCATCCTCACGCATTTCGGGATGACCGTATGGCGCGCCCACCCATGGGAGCTGGCGGCCGACCTCACGCAGCGATTGGGCACAGAGGTGAAGGCGGCGCGAGACGGCATGGTCCTCGAAATTTAATTGTCGATTTCGCCGCAGCAGCGTTTCCTCTTGCTGCTCATCCTGGTGGGCGCGCTCGCGACCGTGCTCGGCCTGGTCTCGAGGCGCGCCCGCATGCTGCCTTACCCGGTCGTGCTGGCCGGGGCAGGCATAGTCGTCGGGCTGCTGCCGGGCGAGCAGCTGCCGCACATCGGCGCCGACGTGATCCTGCTTGCGTTCGTGCCAGGGCTCGTCTTCGAGGCCGCGCTGACGTTGGATTTGCCCGAGCTGAGGCGGCGCCTGGTGCCGGTCGGACTGCTCGCCACGGTGGGGGTCGGGCTCACCGTGCTCTTGATCGGGACCCTCACCCACCTCCTGTTGGGTTTCAGCTGGGCCAGCGGGATGCTGCTGGGCGCGATCCTAGCGGCCACCGATCCGATCGCTGTGGTGACGCTACTCCGGCAGATCAAGGCTCCGGCCGGGCTGGCCGCAATCCTCGAAGGCGAAAGTCTCTTCAACGACGGCACCGGGGTCGCGGTCTTCAGCGCGGTGCTGGCGACCATCCTGGCCGGCCAGCCATCGTTCGGCGACGCCACCGTTCGCTTTATTGAGATCGGCGTCGCCGGCGCTGTGATCGGCGTCGGTGTCGGCTTCCTCGGGGTCGCCCTGATGCGGGCGGCCGAAGACGCGCCCCTCGAGATCCTGGCGACCCTGGTCATCGCGTACGGCAGCTACCTGGCTGCGGACATCATCCACGCGTCCGGCATCGTCGCGGTCGTCGCGGCCGGCGTTGTCATCGCGCGCTATGGGTCGACGACCGGCAAGCTTCACGGAACTCAGCTGCTCGGCTTCTGGAGCCTGCTCGCCTTCGTCCTGAACGCCATCCTCTTCATTCTTGTCGGCGCCGCCCTCCCCGCCTCCAAGCTGCTTCCAGTTGCGGGGCTGGTCCTCGCCGCGTTCGCGATCATGGTGGTCACGCGCGCGGTGCCCGTTTATGGGTTGCTCGGCACACTCGACTGGCGAGCGCGTGCCATCCCGTGGCGCTGGCGCCACCTCACCGTCTGGGCAGGACTGCGTGGTGCTTTGTCGGTCGCCCTTGCTCTTTCGGTCGCGGATCTCACCCAGGTCGACAAACGCGTTTCGATCGTCGCTTATGGCGTCGTGCTGCTGTCGCTCCTCATCCAGGGTGGGCTGATAGCCCCGGTGGCCCGGGCGCTGAGAATCCAGACAGCAGAGTGAGACCTTCCCGTTGGCAATGGCGCGCATCCGTGGCGCTGCTTGGCGTCGCGGTTGCCTTTGTCATTTACCCGCTCATCGAGAGCAAGGACGACATCATCAACTCCGACTGGCCTGCCTTCGCGACCGGTGCGCGGCTCATCGTCACCGACCCCGGACACCTCTACGACCTGGACAAGCAGAAGCAGGTCGAGTTTCAGGTCACGGGCGGCAAGGTCCTGGTCACGCTCGGCATCAAGGGCATCCTCCCCTTCCTGGCCCCCGCATGGGTCGGATTGATCGCGGTGCCATTCGAGGCGCTGGGAACGGACCTCGGCGGCAGGTTGTGGATCCTGTTCGGGCTGGCCTGCCTAGCCCTGGGCGTATATCTCGCGGTGCGGCCCCGACCGCCATCGGCGATCCTGCCCGCGTTCGCTTCGGTTCCAACCGCTCTGATGCTGCTGAATGCACAGGTCGATGGTCTGGTGGTGCTCGGGATCGGCGCTGCGCTTGCGCTCCGGTCCCGTCCGTACTTCGCCGGTCTGGCTCTGGGCCTCACTTTGATGAAACCGCAGTTGGTACTTCCGATCGGCGTTGCCCTGCTGATTGGAAGGCAGTGGCGCGCGCTCGCCGGCTGGGCCGCCGCGGGAATCGTTCTGTGGGCGTCGGTGGCGATTCTGAACCCTCGCTGGGTCCTCGACTGGCTCGCGCCGTCAGGCGGGACTGTCACGCCTGGGAGCCGCGAGGTCGACCTTCCCCACCTGGGCACGCTCCTGCCGGCAACGTGGCAGCTGTATGCGGTGGCGACTCTCACCCTTGTCGCACTGGCCGGAGTCGTCGTTCTGGCGCGGCAGTGCCGCAACGGCTTCACTGGACAAGCGGCGATCCTGGTGGCGGGCGGGGTCCTCGCCGCGCCGCACGCACTGCCGGCCGACCTCGTGCTCGTCGGCCTGGCCTTGGCGATCTGGGGCCAGGCTCGCTGGCATGACTGGCTGCTGCTGTCAGTAGGCGCGCTGGTCGCTGCGCTCGTGCCGGCTCCACTGCCGGCGTTGGTCGGGGTTCTGGTGGTCGGCTGGTTACTAGTTCGGGTTAGTGGGTGGCTGCCAGGACGGGCACCGGCGTCTGCTGGATGATCGCATCGATCAAGCCGTACTCGATCGCCTCTTCCGGGGTGAGGAAGAAGTCGCGGTCGGTGTCGCGCTCGACACGCTCGAGAGCCTGACCCGTGTGCTTGGCGATGAGCTCGTTGAGCACGGTCCTGATGCGCACGATCTCTCGCGCGTGGATGTCGAGGTCGCTCGCCTGGCCCTGTAGCCCCTTGCCCCCGATGAGCGGCTGGTGCATGTGGATGGTCGAACTGGGCAGGGAGAATCGCTTTCCTTTCGCGCCCGCCATCAGAACGACTGTGCCAAAGCTGGCGGCGCGGCCGATGCAGACCGTGGAGATCGGCGACTGGACGTACTGCATGGTGTCGTAGATCGCGAACCCGGCGCTGACAGCGCCGCCCGGGGAGTTGATGTAGATCTGGATCTCCTTTTCCGGGTCGTCGGCGGAAAGGTAGATGAGCTGCGCCACCACCAGGTTGGCGACGACATCGTCGATGGGGCGACCGATGAGGATGATGCGGTCCTTGAGCAAGCGCGAGTAGATGTCGAATGAGCGCTCTCGGTTGCCGCCCTCGTTCTCGGTGACGGTGGGGATGTAAGCCACTGCCGAAACTGTACGAGAAGCTATATTCGGAAAGTTGGCACGTGGCACGGCGTTGGCGCCCGCGGACTTCTTCACGGGGCTGCGCAAGGCCGTCAAGTCGAAGCTGCCGAAGGAGCTGCAGGGGTTTGAGACGAGCCGGGGCCACAGCCGCCTGGCCAAGCTCCACTACGGCCACCCCGAGTTCCACTTCGAGGTCTGGCATCACACAGGCGCAGGGCGCCTGGAGGTCGGCTTGCACTTCGAGGGCCCGGCCGGAGCCAACCAACGCGCCTTCGACTTCTTCCGCGAGCGCATGGTTGAGGTCAAGGCGCGTCTGCCCCGCGCGGAGCTGGAGCCGTGGGATCGGGGTTGGGCGCGGCTTTACGAGACCTTGCCCGCCCCGCAACTCGACGACGTCGTCTTGTCGAATGCCGTTGAACGCCTCGATGCTTACATCACGACGCTGCAGCCGATGCTATTAGTCTTCTTGACATGAATACGGTGCAGATCACTGACGAGCTGCAGGACTATCTCGACGGCCTTCTTCCGGCGCGTGACCCCGTGCTGGCGCGGATGGAAGATGAGGCTCACCGCGAGAACATCCCCATCGTCGATGCCCACGAGGGCGCGTTCCTCAGCCTGCTCGTGCGCATCGCCAACGCCAAGAGGGTGCTCGAGCTCGGGACGGCCATCGGTTACAGCGGGATCTGGCTCCTGCGAGCGACATCTGGTGGCACGCTGACCACCTTCGAAACGGATCACGCGCGTGCTTTGAGGGCGCGGTCCAACTTCGCGGCCGCCGGTCTCGCAGAACGTGCGCTGGTCCTGGAGCAGGATGCAGTGCATGGGCTCGAGAAGCTGAACGCACGGTTCGACGCCTGTTTCATCGACCTGCTCAATTCCTTCCCTTCCGAGGAGGTCACTCGCAAGGTGTTCGACCTCTGCATGCAGCGACTCGACGGCGGCGGGCTCCTGATCGCAGACAACGCTCTGCGCCAGGGCCTCGTGGTCAAGCCCACGAACCAGCAGTCGCGCAACGTCGCGTTCTACAACCAGCTGGTGGCGAAGGATTCTCGACTGGAGAGCGTGGTCGTCCCGATCAGGGATGGCGTCTCTGTAGCCCGCGTCAAGTAATCGGTCCTGGTTCTCGTCAATCCACTTGACACTCCCAAGCACTCTGTGTTACAAAGTACCCTGTAAAACGGAGTTAGGAGAAGGAAAATGGAAAGAGCAAACGCGGAACAGTTGATCGGCGACGTCGAGAAGCAGCGTGGCCGGGCACGCAAGGCACTCTCCGTCTTCTGGTTTCCCCTCGTGGTGTTCGGCGGCATCGCCCTGTTCGGGGCTCTGGTCACGGCGACCGCCGCGCCTCCGGTGATCTTCGCGCTGTGGATTGTGGCCTGGCCGGCAGGCATGGTCGCCACGGCGATCTACTACAGCCAGAGGGTGCACCGGATCGGGCTCAGCGTCCCGGCGCTTCCTTTCATCCTGATTGGCCTCTGCCTCGGAGTAAGCGCCTTCCTCCTTGGCTGGCTCGGCCGCGACACGCGTCTCGGTTACGCCGGACCGCTCTTCGTAATCGGTGCCGGTTACCTCGCATTCGCCTGGCTGCAGCGCAGCATGTTGGAGGGTGCTTTGGCACTAGCGTTGGTGGTCGCTGCCGTCTTTTTCTCCGTTGCTCAGCCACCCCACGCCGGGAGCCTGAGCCTTGCGTTCTTCGGGCTTGCCTCGTTGACGGTTGGAGCCTGGAACCTCCGGCAGAACGCAAACGCGGAATGAGCGCAGATAGCCATCCAGCCAGCCGCCTTGACGAGACGGTCCACCAACGGGTCCGGTTGGGCATTCTGGGCATCCTTTCCGAAGCCGACCGCGCCAGCTTCACCTACCTGCGCGACGCGCTCGGAGTTACCGACGGCAATCTCTCGGCGCACCTGCAGGTGCTCGCCGACGCGGGCCTGGCGCAGGCGGACAAGGAGTTTGTCGACCGGAAACCCCGTACCTGGGTGCGCGCGACCAGGCGTGGCCGGGAAACGTTCAAATCCGAGATGGCCACGCTGACAGAGCTGGTGACCCGGTACGGAGCCAAGAAGACCTAAGCCCGGGCTTCGTCTCCCTCGATCCAGAACGTGCCGTCGGGTGCGTGCTCCTTCTTCCAGATCGGCACCGACTCCTTGAGGCGGTCGATGCCCCACCTGCACGCATCGATCGCCTCGGCACGATGCGGGCAGGAGACGGACACCACCACCGACGCCTCGCCGATCTCCAGACGACCGGTGCGGTGGGCCATGGCGACCCGCGCCTGCGGCCAGCGCTCCGCGATCTCGCCCGCGATCCTGCGCATCTCGGCGGTGGCCATCTCGGCGTAAGCCTCGTACTCGAGGTGAGTGACCAAGCGACCTCGCGAGTTGTCTCGAACTACGCCGGTGAAGGTGCAGATGGCGCCTGCGCCCTTATGGGCGACGGCGGCTTCGATCCGGCGCGCGTCCAGAGGGTTGGTGGTGAGCTCGAACAGGACGCCGACTCCATGCGCCCCGCCGCTCACCGGTGGGATAAACGCGACCTCGTCGCCGGCCGCGACGATCACGTCCCACTCGGCGAACTCCTGATTAACCGCGGCGCGTACGGATTCGCGGTTGGGGTCCAGCGCGGGGTGCAACTTCCGGAGCGCGTCGTACACGTCGTCCACGGTTGCGCCTGCCCGCACCTCGACCGTCTCTGAGTCCGTGCCGGCTTGCTCGCGTAGCCGGGCGAAGAGCCGCGTGCGCACGGCGATCGCGACGGTCATCAGTCCAGTTTAGTCAGCACGAACACATGGACTTCCTTCCCGGAGTCCAGCGCGCGGTCGACCGTCGCCCGGGTGCCCTTCGACGCGCCGTCCCAGAAGGCGACCAGCACATCGCACGCGTCCACCAGCCGCTGGTTCCGCGCCGCGGACTTGCTCGAATCGGCCAACTCGTCGAACGACGCCGGCATGACCTGGACGGGGATGCCCTTGGCGCGGGCCGCTTTCGTGGCGGCGGCGTCCACACCGCTTGCACTCCCGGTGATGATGGAGGCGCGGGGCGCGAGCGACCTCACATACTCGGCGACGCGCTCCAGATCCGAAAAGCGCCTGCTGCCAACTATCGCAACGCGCACTAGCCCGCGGTCGAGGCGTTCTTGCCGATGTGGCGGATGTTCGCCTCGAACATCGCACGCAGCTTTTTGGCCTGCCGGTCATAAGCCTCCGGGTCGGCCCACGTTGAGCGTGGATCGAGGACCTCGGTCGGCACTTCCGGGACCATGTCCGGGATCTGCAGGCCGAAGATGGGATCGCGGTGGGTCGCCACACCATGCAGGCTGCCCTGTACCACCGCACGCACGATGGCGCGGGTGTGGGCGATCGACATCCGCTGGCCGACTCCGTACGGACCACCGACCCAGCCCGTGTTCAGCATCCACACGTCCGAGTGGTGCCCCGTGACTCGGTCAATGAGCATGTCCGCGTACCGGTCCGGCGGCAAGACGAGGAAGGGCGCGGCGAAGCACGTGCTGAAGATCGGCTCGGGCTCGGTCACGCCGCGCTCTGTGCCGGCCACCTTGGCCGTGTAACCAGACAAGAAGTAGTGGCGAACCTGCTCTTCGTCGAGACGCGCGACCGGAGGGAGGACGCCGTACGCGTCGGCCGACAGGAAGATCACGTTGTTGGGGTGCCGGCCCGTGCCCGAAAGGACCGCATTGGGAATCAGGTCGACCGGGTAGGCCGCTCGCGTGTTCTCCGTCTTCTCTTCAGAGTCGTAGTCGGGGATGCGCGTCCGTGGGTCGTAGACGACGTTTTCCAAGATCGTGCCGAAGCTTTCTGTCGCGGCATAGATCTCGGGCTCTGACTCCTTGCGGATGCGGATCGTCTTCGCGTAGCAGCCGCCTTCAAAATTAAAGATCCCGGTGTCGCTCCAGCCGTGTTCGTCGTCGCCGATCAGGCGTCGTGACGGGTCGGCCGACAGGGTGGTCTTGCCGGTGCCGCTCAGGCCGAAGAAGAGCGCCACGTCAGAACCCCCGCTGCCTACGTTCGCGGAGCAGTGCATCGGAAACACGCCCTCGGCCGGCAGTAAATAGTTGAGCGCCGTGAAGATCGACTTCTTGATTTCGCCGGCGTACTCGGTGCCGCCGATGATCACGATGTGTTTGGCGAGGTTGACCAGGATGAAGGTCTCGGTGCGAGTGCCATCGACGCTCGGATCGGCCTTCACGGAGGGCAGCGACATGACCGTAAAGTCCGGCACAAAGCCCATCAGCTCATCCGCGTTGGGCCTGATGAAGAGGTTGCGGGCGAAGAGGCTGTGCCAGGCGAGCTCGGTGATCACGCGCACGCGGAGCCGGTGCCGGTGATCAGCGCACGCGAAGACGTCCTGAGTGAACACATCATGCGTGGCGCAGAACTGCTCCATCCGCTTGAGCAGCGAATCGAACTTCGCGGGTGAGATCGGCTGGTTGGCCTGCCACCAGACGGCGTCCTGGCTGGTCGGCTCCCGGACGAAGAATTTGTCCTTCGGCGAGCGCCCGGTGTGCTTGCCCGTCTCGGCGGTCAGCGCCCCGGTGGAGACGATCACCGCCTCGTCTCGGCGGATCGCATGCTCGTACAGGGCTGCCGGGCTGAGGTTGCGCCGCTCAGGTGAGGCGCCCGGTGTCCCCCCGACGCCTGGGCGATTAGTCAGTGATTTCATTTCAGGGGCCCCCGTGACGAAGTCGTGGGAGAGGGCGCTTTCAAACGTTTCTTTGCCTGGCGGGCACGCAGTCGATCATAAGCATCTGAACCGTCGAACTGCCTTATCTACCCGCCTGGGTAACTGCGATTCCCCACCAGGCGGCGCTACCGCGCCGCCGACCTCCCCGGTGGCGGGGAGGCGAACTACGCGATGCGACTCCGGCGGCTGCCGGTCCGCCGGCGCTGCTTGCCGCTGACGTAGTCGACCAGTACGTACTCCCCGAGCCGGTCGGGTGAGACGAAGAACGCCCGCCCCTTGTTGATCCGCGTCATCTGATTGATGAACTCCGTCAGGTAGGGGCCACGCTCGAGCATGAACGTGTTGATGACGATGCGGTCGCGCGTACAGCGCCGCACCTCCCGAAGAGTCTGCTGGATGGTCTTGAATGTGGGCGGGTACGCGAAGTACGCGCGCCCGTTGTCTTCGTCGATGTGAGCGGTCGGTTCGCCGTCGGTGATCATGATGATCTGGCGATTGCCCCTGTGCTTGGCCAGCAGCGACCGCGCGAGCTGAAACCCGTGCTGCATGTTGGTCCCGTACACGTAGTCGTTGAGCGCGAGCTGGGGCAGCGTCTGCGGCTTGAGCTCGACGGCGTAGTTCGAGAACCCGACCACGTACAAAGAGTCCCGCGGGTACTGGCTGCGGATGAGCGAGTCGAGGGCGATCGCCACCTTCTTGGCCGCCAGGAAGCATCCGCGCAGGAACATCGAACGGCTCATGTCGATCATGAGGACGGTGGACGCCTGGGTCACGTGCTCGGTCCGGTGCACGACGAAGTCCTTGGCGTCGAGCCGCACCGGAACCTTCGGGCCTTCGCGGACCAGCGAGTTGAAGAGCGTCTCCTTGAGGTCGAGGAGGAATGGGTCGCCGTATTCGTAGTCCTTCAGCTCGTCCGAAGCATCGTTGCCGATGCCACCGCGAAACAGCTGGTGCTGGCCCATGCGGGTCTTCTTGAGCTG
>CATPBF010000153.1 GCA_955652585.1 Candidatus Dormiibacterota bacterium
CCCTGCAGCGGTCGATCTCATCAAACCCGGTGTTGTCGCAAGCCCGGGGGCGGGGTCGCGATTCCAATTCACGATCCCCGCAGTCGACGTGGATGCAACGTGTGCCGACCTGGTCGCCCGCGGCGTGGAGCTGCTGAACGGCCCCATGAATCGCCCGTGGGGAATCCGCACGGCGAGCTTCACCGATCCTGCTGGGCACATCTGGGAGTTCGCGCAGCCGCTGCCCCAAAACGAGGGCTGAGCCGGCGAGCCGCGGCGGGTGTTGGGACCAGGGGCCCTGGAAAGCGCAGTACCGTAAGCCGTGATGGCCGCGCGCCCGCGTTCTCTCAGCGAATCCCTCTTGCGCTCCTACAAGGTCGCGCACACACGGCTATTGACCGCAGCCGAAGGGCTGTCTCCCGAGCAATTTGCGTGGAGCGCAGGCCCAAGCCTTCATTCGGTCGCGTGGCAGCTGTGGCACGCCGCCCGCTGGGACGACGTCTTCGCCTCCTACCTTCACCGGGCTTCTAAGCACGATCCTCGTACCCAGGTTTGGGAAAGAGAATCGCTCGCGGAACGATGGTCCCTGACCGCTGGCTCGTTGGGCCGCCGCGACACCGGAACCGAGATGTCGGACGAGATGGCGGAAGCGATCCGGTTCCCGGATCAGAAGGAAGTCATCAGCTATGCGCGACTCGCCTTCGCATACACCGAGGAGGGGATCGCGGTCATTCCCGACGACCGGTTGCTCGCGGTGGAGAAGGATGATCCGGATGGCGACAGCCTCCTCGACAACGTCCTTATCTATGTCGAACACCTGAGCCGCCACCTTGGGATGATCGAGTCGATTCGCGGGCTTCAAGCTTGAGGTCGACTCACCGCCTAATACAATTCGGCCCGGCTTCGTTGAGGGAGAACAAACCAATGACTCGCACCATCGCCTCCAGCCAACTGGTAGAGCAAGAAGAGCATCAGGCGCCGATCATCACAGATGTGTACGGAAAGCTCCCGGCTCAGAACGTGGAGCGCGCCAGGGCGTTCTACGCTGACAAACTCGACCTGACACCGTATCGAGAGCACGCCGACCACCTCTACTATGAGGTTGGGGGTACAACTTTCATCATCTTCCCTAGCGCGGGAGCGCCCTCAGGGACACATGACCAACTCGGCCTCATCGTCGACGACGAGTCAACCGTCGCTCGGCTGCAGTCCAAAGGGGTGACGTTCGAGAAGTATCCCGCTCCACCCGGAGCCAGCATGAAGAACGGGATCATGGACCGTGGGAGCATGAAGGCCGCCTGGTTCAAGGACACCGAGGGCAACCTCATCAGCGTTGCCGAGTTCTCGCAAGGGTCCCCATTCAGACATGAGCGAGTGAATAAGGAAGACAGCAAATGACATCCACTGCGAACTCATCGGGCCGCCCGCTAGCGCTTGTCACAGGTGCGTCGGCCGGTATCGGCCGAGCTTATGCGGAACGCCTGGCTTCGGATGGCTACGATCTCGTCGTCGTGGCGAGGCGAGCTGAGCGACTGGACGAGGTCAAGCATCAGCTCGAATCGAGATATGGCGTTTCGGTTCAACCCCTCGTCGCCGATCTGTCAAGGGAGTCAGGAAGGGGCGCAGTAGATGCCGTCGCCACACAGCCGCGGCTCGAGGTTGTGGTCGACAGCGCGGCTCTCGCCTACTACATGCCGTTCCTCGACCTCCCTCGCGACCAGGCCGAGGAGTTGGTGAACCTCAATGTACTGGCGCCGGTGCAGATGATCCACGCCGCGCTTCCAGGCATGGTCAAGCGAGGTAAAGGAACCCTGGTCAGTTTCTCATCGCTGCTTGCTTTCAGCGCGGCCTCCGAAAATCCTCAGATGCCTAAGCGCGCCGTGTACGCCGCCAGCAAGGCCTTCCTCCTCACCTTCTTCCAGCTCCTCGCTATAGAGCTCCGTGATACCGGCGTCAGAGTCCAGATCGTATGTCCTGGCATCGTGAAGACTGAGTTCCATACTCGCCAGAACATGGACCTATCAGGCAGGCCGAGACTCGAGCCCGAAGAGGTCGTCAAGGCGAGCATGATCGGCCTCGAACTGGGTGAGGTCGTATGCATTCCGACCCTCGAAGAAACCGATCGCCTTCAACACCACGACCACGCAGAAGGCGAAGTTTTGGCAGCCAACATGCGACCGACGTTGGCACAGCGCTATCTGACGTAAGGCTGACCGTGAGCCGCTCGATGGAGCGCAGGGGCGTACGTTCAGCAGCGGGAAAGTTGGTAGCCCCGGCGGGATTCGAACCCGCGATCTCAGCCTTGAGAGGGCTGCGTCCTAGTCCACTAGACGACGGGGCCACGAACGGGTGGTGGGCGGCGTTGGGTTTGAACCAACGACCTCTTGCGTGTGAGGCAAGCGCTCTCCCGCTGAGCTAGCCGCCCACGGGAGTGACCATTCTACCCAAGGCCTTACGATCATCCTGTGGCGTCCGAGACCCAACCTCTCCACGAGCGGCACTGCGTCAAGTGCGAGCCAGGCACTCCCCCGCTCTCGAGCCACGAGGTCGGCCAGCTCCTGGAGCGGCTCGACGGCTGGACGGTCGAAGACGCCGACGGCCACATGCGGCTGACGAAACAGTACAAGTTCAAGGGCTTCATGCCGGCCGTCGAGTTCGTGAACAACATCGCCCCGATCGCCGAGGCGGAGGGCCATCATCCCGACCTGCTGGTCAGCTACGGCTCGGTGACGGTCCACCTGTTCACCCACGCCGCAGGGGGACTCACGGAGAACGACTTCATCCTCGCCTCGAAGATCGATCGCTTACTCACAAAGTCTTAACAGCCTTTCCTTTGCATTGTCGTTGCGCCCGTGTTAGCTTCTTCGCGCTCAATGGCCTACATCCTCTGCTGGCTGCTGCACCGTCGCGAGCGAGAGGTTCTACTGCACGGGATCCTGCCCTGGGGGTTCGATGCCGTGGTTTTCTGCTGGCGCTGCGACCGGATGCGGGGCCGCGCGGTACGCGTCCTACAGCTGAATCACACGCACGCCGGCTGATAGTCCCGCGGGCTCAGCGCCCGAGCACGACCGCGTGGTAGTAAGCAGGTAGCACCGTGAGGTGCGGGAACTCCTGCGCCGCGAGGTCGCGCAGCGTCGGGTCGACGTTCCAGCTCACGATGACGACCTCCGAGCATCCGCTCAACTGATCGGCGGTCGTCACGACGGTGAAGGCCGTCGTGTACGCGGCCAGGATCGACTCGTCGGAATGGATCACGCAGGGATTGCCGCCTCCCGCTCGCGCAAGCTCCACGGCATTGGCCGCCTGGTGCAACGCAAGGGGGTCTTCGGTATAACCCGGCGCCTGGGCCACGATCGCAACGATCGCGCCGGCCAAGACGACCGGCGCCAGCACCCACCAACGCTTGATTGCAGCCGCCATGAGATACGCGACGCCCGGGATGAGGAAGATGAAGAAGCGCGGATACAGATACGCCGGCTGCAGGACGAGCCAGAGGATGGCGACCACGACTGCAACGACCGCGACCGAGGCCCACACCCGGGGCTCCCGCCGCGCGGCCCACAAGCCGAGGCCCGCCGTGCTCAGCCACAGGCCGAGCGGCAATACCGCCGGCGCGCCCACAAGAAAGAGGACGAGGTAAAGCGGAAAGCTGGGGTTGAACATGCTCGGCGGAAAGCCGTGCTGGACGAACTCCATGATCTCGATGTTGGCGTTGGCCGCCACGCCAATCGCCAGGGCGGCGACCCAGGCCGGCGCAAGCCGTTTGATGTCGGACCACGACCCGCGCATTGCGATCCACACAACGTGACCCGCGAGTACCACGACCACAAATACGTGCGTTGCTATCGCCAAGCCGAGCAGAACTGTGTACCAGATCAATCGCCCGCGACTCCACTTGCCAGAGATCAGGATTAGCGTCGCCAGGAGCGCAAATAGAGCCGCCAGGCTGTAGCCACGGAGGTCGCGGCTGTTCTCCACGAACAGCGGGTTCGCTGCGACGAAGAGCCCTGCGCACGCGCCTGCGAGCAGACCGAACCGCCTTGCCAGCACCGCCGCCGAGACCGCAACCGTCCCTCCGGCCGCCAGGGCCGGCACGAGCCGGTAGACCACCTCGCTCCGCGATCCGGTCAGCGAATAGATGACGTGGCTGAGGAGCGAAAGGAACACGTGGTCGTTGGACGCGATGCTCTTGAGCGGCATGCTCGGCATGGACGAGTGGACGGCGAAGGCGTCGATAAGGTTGGGCGTGGCGACGAAGTTGCCGAAGGTCGCCGCCGCGTCGTATCCGAAAGAGCGGCCGGAACCGATCAAATACGCGGCTGTGGTTGCGATGCCGAGGGCTGCCCCGACCACGATCGGGGCATTTGGGTGCGCGAAGACCCGCCGCAGCATGGCCGGGAAACATACTGCTTCCCGCCCCTGGCTAGTTCTCGTTAGGCCGTCACGTCCTCAGGTTCGGGAACCACGTCCTCGCCCGTGTAAGCGGACGCCTGCATACGGAACAGGCGGGCGTAACGGCCGTTGAGCTTCATCAGCTCCGCGTGCGTGCCTTCCTCGACCAAACGGCCGTGTTCTAGGAAGACGATGCGGTCGGCGCGCCGCACGGTCGAGAACCGGTGCGAGATGTACACAGCGGTGCGGCCCCGGGTGAGCGAACGCAGTCGTTCGAAAAGGTCGTACTCGGCCTGCGCGTCGAGCGCCGACGTGGGCTCGTCGAGCAGCAGGATCTTTGCGTCGCGCATGAAAGCGCGCGCCAGCGCGACCTTCTGCCACTCGCCTCCGGAAAGATTCACACCCTGGTCAAACCACTTGCCCAGCGCGGTGTCATAGCCCGCCGGAAGCCCGGAGATGAGCTCGGCCGCACCGGCCTGAGCGCCGGCGACCTCGATCCGCTCGCGGTCGTTGATGTCCTGCACGTTGCCCAGGCCGATGTTCTCCGCCGCCGTCGCCTGGTAAGTGACGTAGTCCTGAAACATCGCGCCGATCTGCGCGCGGAGCTCTTTGGGATCGAAGTCCTTGATGTCGATCCCGTCGATCAGAATCCGACCGGCATTGGGGTCGTACAGGCGGCAGATCAGCTTGAACAGCGTCGTCTTGCCAGCACCGTTCCGGCCGACGATGGCCAGCGTCTCGCCCGGCCGGACCGTGAAGCTGAGGTCGGTGAGCGCGTTGGCCTCGGCGCCCGGGTAGGCAAACGTCACGTTGTCGAAGCGGATCTCGCCGCGCATGGGCTCCGGAACTTTCAGCGGGGCGGGCGGAGCCTGCATCGATGGTTTCGTCTCCATGAGCTCGAACAGGTTGTTGAGGTACAGGTTGTGCTCGTACATCCCCGAAAAGCCGGCGAGGATGCCCTGGATCGAGCCCTGGACCGAGGATGCGGCCGTTGTGTAG
>CATPBF010000154.1 GCA_955652585.1 Candidatus Dormiibacterota bacterium
GTCAAGGTGACAGGCGCCGGCTGCGGCGGGCTGGTGACCGGAAGCGGGTTTCCGATCGGCAACGGGTATGTGGTCACCAACGCGCACGTTGTCTCCGGAACGGCCAACCACCGGGTGGAGACCCCATGTGGGGTGGCGCTGAAAGCCGAGGTGGTCTATTTCGATCCCGATCGCGACGTGGCCCTGCTTTACGTGCCCGACTACGCGGGTGCCGCCCTCGATCTTGGTCCCGCCGAACGAGGCACGCAGGGAGCTGTGATCGGCTACCCGGGTGGGGGTTCGGAGTCCGTGCAGCCGGCTGTGGTCGACGGCGCCATCGAGGCAGCCGGTCGCGATATCTACAACCAGAAGCCCGTCACGCGCGAGATCTTTGTGATCCAGGCAAAGGTCCGGCCGGGCAACTCAGGAGGTCCGCTGGTGGACCTGCAGGGCCGAGTGGTGGGTATCGTTTTCGCGACCTCGGCCAGCCAGCCCGACCAGGCCTACGCCCTCACCGACGACGAGATCACGGCCGCCGTCTCGAAGGTCCACAGCCCGCAATCACCGACCGACACGAGCCATCTTCAGTGCGCAGCCTGATCCCCTCCCCCAACGGGGGGAGGGTTAGGGAGAGGGGCTTGAACTGGCTCCACCCTCCGGTTTGCCTTCTTCGATGAGCAGGACCGGGATCCCGTCGACGATCGGATAGAGGACCTTGCAGCGCGGGCACCGGAGCTGGTCCGGCTCCTTCAGCTGCAGCTTGGTGTGACACTTAGGGCAGGCCAGAATTTCGAGCAGCTCTTGAGAGATCACGCCCGCATCGTATACGCGAGCGGGGCTCTCGCCAAATCCGCCGCCGCGCGACAATTGGCACCATGGACGCCCAAACCTGCCTGACGACAACGCGCTCCGTGCGCAAGCGGCTCGATTTCGACCGGCCGGTTCCCCGCGAGCTCATCCTCGAATGCATCGAGGTCGCAGTCCAGGCGCCCACCGGTTCCAACCGGCAAGGATGGCATTTCGTGATCGTCACCGACCCCGAAAAGAAGAAGGTCATCGGTGACCTCTACCGCCAGTCGTGGGGTCCGTACGCGAGCAGTCGCGGCCCGCGGTATGCGGAGGGTGACGTCCGGCTCGAGCAGATGCCGCGGATCGTCTCGTCGTCGCAGTACCTGGCCGACCGATTCCATGAGGTGCCCGCGATGGTCATCCCGTGCATCCATGGACGGGTGGACGCGTCAGGGGTTACGAACCTGGAGATCGCGGGCCTCTACGGCTCGATCCTTCCAGCCGCATGGAGCTTCATGCTCGCAGCCCGCGATCGCGGCCTGGTCACCGCCTGGACCACGCTCCACCTGAAGTACGAAAGAGAAACAGCCGAGCTCCTGGGAATTCCATATGAGCGCATCACGCAGGCCGCGCTGATCACACTCGGATATCACACCGGTGGCGAGTTCAAGCCCGCGGAGCGGATCCCGCTCGAACCGATCGTTCACTGGAACAGCTGGTGAAAGCCCTTCGAACTCGGAGGCTTCGCCTTGAGTTCGCGGGGACCCCTTGTCGATAGACCCGGTTGCGCTCCTCGATCTCGTCGATTGGAGGCGCAGGGTCGGCGACCTCTATCGCATCGGCGGACCGGATGCAGTCGAGAAATTCCGTGAAGGCCGCGACCGCCTGTTCAAATCGCACCCGCAATCGCCGATCGAACCGGAAGAGCGCGCCTCGTTCACCGGGCTCCACTACTTCCCGCACGATCCCGCTTTCCGCGTCCAAGCGCGAATTCAGGCCGCCGACGGCTCCGAGCTGCTCATCGACACCGGCGGCGAGGACGGCGCGGTGCGGTACCGTCGCGCCGGCGAGCTCGTGTTTCGCCTGGCCGGCGAGCCGTGCAAGCTGACGGTGCTCAGCCTGGTCCAGTACGCGGGCGGATTGTTCGTACCGTTCAAAGACACCACTGCTGTCCACGAGACATACGGCGCGGGCCGCTACCTGTTCGACACCGCCAAGGACACGGACGGCCTGGTGCTGGAGATCACGGCCGGGTCGCCCGAAGTCGTGATCGACTTCAACTACGCGTACAACGCGTCGTGCGCCTACAGCCCTCGCTGGGCTTGCCCTCTCGCACCGCCCGAGAATTTCCTTCGCGTCCCGGTCACGGCCGGGGAGCTTAATTACAAGGCCTAGGCGGGGACCGCGCTGCCGCGCACGACTTTGATCAGCTCGCCCGCGAGGGCGATCGACTCCTTTGTCTGCAGGACATTGTTGTTGAACGTGAAGCCGCCAAATCCGGCCGCCATGTATTGACCGATCACCTCGGCCGCCTGCGGAACGGTCGCGGTCACCGCCATGGCGCGCCGCTCGGGGGTGAGGCCGTCCATCAGGACTTTGGCGTCCATATCGTTTTCCGCCAGCACCAGGGTGAGGCCGACGGTCAGCAGCACCTCGGAAGGATCCCGATTCACGGCGGCGCAGTGCTCCTCAAAGACCTTCTTCTTGCGTTTTAGGTCCTCGAGGTTGCCGCCAAACCAGTGACCAATGTCGCCATGCTCCGCAAGCAGTCGCAGCGTCCGGCGCTCGCCCCCGCCGCCGACCAGGATCTTCGGACCTCCCGGCTGGATGGGGCGCGGTACGTTTAGAGCGCGATCGATCTTGTAGTACGTGCCCTCGAATGATGGCCGGTCTTGGGTGAACATCAGCTTTGCGATCGTCAGCGCTTCGCCGAGCCGGTCCATGCGCCGGCCGATGGGCGGAAACTCAAAGCCGTAACCTCGGTGCTCGTCTTCATTCCAGGCGGCGCCGATGCCGAAGATGGCGCGGCCTTTGGAGATGACGTCAAGCGTCGTCACCTGCTTGACCAGCAATGCCGGATTGCGGTAGGTCACTCCGCTGACCAGGGTTCCGAGCTTCACGCGCGAGGTCTGGGTCGCGAGCGCGGAGAGCGTCGTGTAGGCCTCCATCATCGCCTCGGTCTCGGGACCGATCCCACGGATCTGATAGAGGTGGTCCATCACGGTCACGAGGTCGAAGCCCGCCGCCTCAGCAGCCTTCGCGTTCTCGGCCACTCGGTCGAACAGGCGGTCGTTGGGAACGCCGGGAAAAGTGAAGGTAGGCATGTGAAATCCGAAGAAAGCGTTCATGGAAACAAAAACGGGGGCGGGTGGCCCAACATTCCCCTCATGAGATGGTCCACACGCGCCGGAGTGGCCGCCGCCCTGGCCGTGCTTGCCTACGGCAGCGTCCTCGTCTTCCTCGCCTTCGACCGGAACTCCAACTCGGCCAGCGACACGATCCGTCCGACCATCATCACGATGGGCCCGGTCTGGGCGCTGGCGATCTGGTCAGGAGTATCGCTTCTCCGGCGCCATAGATAGAATTTGTGGCCACGGCTGTGGCCATAGACGAATCACGTAACGGCAAGGTCAACTCGCTCCAACTCGTCCAGGTCGAAGGATTCCTGGAGGTGGCTCGCCGGGGCAGTGTCAGCCGGGCGGCAGAGGCGCTCTTCATCACCCAGCCGACCCTTACCGCCCGGCTCCACGGCCTCGAACGAGAGCTGGGCACCCCCCTCTTCCTGCGCACGCCCCACGGGATGCGCCTGACGGACGCCGGGAAGGCCTGGGTGCCCTATGCCGAGCGGGCGCTGCGCGCGCTCGCCGATGGTCGCGACGCGCTGGAGCAGGTCATGTCCGCTTCGGCGGGACACCTGATGATCGCGGCGGCTCCGGCCGTGAGCACCTACGTTCTGCCCCAACTCCTGGAGACGTTCGTCGCCACCCATCCCCGCGTTGCGGTGTCGGTGCGCACCGGCCACTCGGAGGACGTAGTCGAGCTCGTGCTCCGAGACGAGGTCCAGCTGGGGCTCGGTCGCGCCATCCGACACCCGGAGCTGGAGCTCACGCCTTTTCATACGGAGGAGCTTGTGCTCGTCTGCGCCCCCGACCATCCGTTCACCAAGAGGCGCCACGTGACGATGGCGGAGGTTGCCGGCCAGAAGCTGATCATGTTCGACCGCACGTCCAGCTATTACGAGATCACGCAGGCCGCATTCCTTTCATCCGGGGCGCTTCTGCGCGGCCTCATGGAGCTCGACTCGATCGAGGCCGCCAAGAAGATGGTCGAGCGAGGCCTTGGCGTCGCGCTGCTGCCGCGCACCGCCGTCGCCCGTGAGGTTGAAGGCCGGACGCTGCGCCTGGTCCCGATGAAGGACGCGCCGCCCATGCACAACTCGATCGTCGCCTACCGGCGCCGGGATGCCGGCAAGCCGGAGGGCATCGTGGCGGCGTTCCTCGCCCTGCTGAACGCGATCGAGTAAGCCCCGGGTACTTCAACGCCGTTATCGGTTTTATTGATCATGACGATCAAATCAATCAATTGGACTTATACGGACCTACTTGGTAGGTTGCGATTCATGGAAAAGAACGATCAGTCGCCAGACGTCGAAACGTCGGGCCAGCCCTCGGTCCACGAGTGCGAATGCCCGGACCCTTGCAACTGCGACCACGAAAACGAGTAGGGGTCTGATGGATCTGATCTCGACGCCGCTCCTCCCGGAGGGCTTCAAAGTCCCGGCCTCGCGCCACGAGGATCCGAGCCGGCGCCTGCGCCGCCTGCTGGCCACCAAGCCGTTCGTCTTCGGGCCCGGCGTCTACGACCCGTTTGGCGCCGAGCTGGTCATGTATCACGGCTTCGATGCCGTCTACTTCAGCGGCTACTCCTTCGCCATCGGTCATCTGGGCACCACGGACATGGACATCTATTCGTCGGTCGAGATCGCCGACGGCGCGCGTCGCACCGTCAGCGCGCTGCGTAAGTTCCAGCTCACGATGGCGATGGGCGACCCCGAGAAGGGAGTCGCACCGGTCCACCTCGAGATCCCGCCGGTCGTCGTCGACATGGATGCCGGTTACGGAAACCTGTTCAACGTCCAGCGCACGATCGATCTCTACGTACGCGCCGGGGTGGCCGCCGCGCACCTCGAGGACCAGGTCATGCCCAAACGCTGCGGCCACATCGCGGGTAAGGCGCTCATCTCGGCGGACGAGTTCGTCGGCAAGCTGAAAATGATGCGCAACGCGGCCGACGACCTCGGCCACAAGGACTTCGTCATCATCGCGCGGACGGACGGCGTCTCCGCCACCGAAGCCCCGGAGACCAAGCGCGGCATCCAGCTCGCCATCGATCGCGGCCTGCGCTACATGGACAGCGGGGTCCCCGACCTTCTCTGGTGCGAGTTTCCGACCGCGGAGCGTGGACCGACAGAACAGTTCTGCAACGAGATCCGCAAGCGGTTCCCGGCGGCCCGTTTCGCCTTCAACTACTCCTCTTCCTTCAAGTGGCACAACGAGAAGGACCCGATCACGTGGGACGAGCTGGGCGAGCTTGGCGTGGGCTTCATATTCATCACACTTGCCCTCCAGCACGCCGCCGGCCACGGTATGTCCGTGCTGCTAGACGATCTCAAGCAAAGCCAGGAGCAAGGCTACATGGCGCTGCAGCGCAAGGAGTGGGACCCGACCGCCGACATCCCCACCCGCAGCCACCACCTGTTCACGGGGGTGCCGTACCACCAGCACGTCGGCCAGGAGTACGGGGCGACCCGGCTGAGCGAGGACCTGGACGAACACCTCGAGCTCTCGAAAGTAGTCTGAACTAAAGTAATCGACTCAACTTCCCGCCAAGTAAGCTTTTAACGAGCGCGCGGTGATCACCTATCCGTTCCGGTACGTCCGCTGGCTGCTGTCTAGCCTGTGGCGATCGATCGGGAAGGCGCCGGACTACGTCATTTTCGTGCTGGAGGACAACCTCCCTACCCTGCCCGACCCGCCCGGACCGTTCTGGCAGCGGTTCGTCTCGCCGTCGCGGTTGAGCATCAAGGAGCTGGGCGAGCGATTCGACGCGATCGCTCGCGATCGGCGGGCCAAAGGGGTCGTGCTTCACCTCCGGCCGGTGCCCATGTCGATGGCGAGCTTGCAGGACCTGCGGGACCTGGTGTCGAAGTTGCGCGGCGCAGGCAAGCGCGTAATCGCGTGGGCGCCGTTTTACACCACGGGGACCTACTACCTTGCCTCCGTTTGCGACGAGATCCTCCTGATGCCCGCGGGCCTGGTGCGACCGCTTGGTTTCTCATCGACCGGGGTGTTCCTTGCCGACGGACTGGCCCGGGTCGGGATCAGGGCCGATTTCGTGCAGATATCGCCGTATAAGTCGGCCCCGGACACGCTCACGAAATCGAAGATGTCGCCCGAGCAGCGCGAGCAGGTGACCTGGCTGCTGGCGTCAAACCACCAAGAGCTCGTGAAATCGATCGGCGAGAGCCGCCATGTCGACCTGGACGCGGCTGCGAAGGTCGTCGACGACTCTCCATACACCGATGCCGTCGCGCTCGAGAAGCGCGTCGTCGACGGGCTGCTGCCGGAGGAGCAGCTTCCGGACCATCTCGGTGGCGCCGGACAGCGAGCCCGGATCGCGACCTGGGACCAGGCGCGGCGCCGGTTGAGGGCGCGGCGCCCCACCACCGGCAGGGGCAGATACGTGGCCATCATGCGAATCGAGGGCACGATCGTCGATGGGCGCACCGAGTCGCTGCCGATCAGGCCGCCGATCGACATCCCGCTCGTGGGTCAGGATCGAGCCGGCGACCTCAGTGTGGTTCCGCTCGCACGCCAGGTCGCCGCCGACAAGAACGCAGCGGCGGCGGTCCTCTTCGTCAACTCGCGGGGCGGATCTTCGACGGCGTCCGAAGCCATGCGGCAGGCGCTCGAGCTCGTCGCCAAACGCAAGCCACTTGTGATCGCGATGGGGTCTGCGGCTGCCTCGGGCGGCTACCTGGTGGCGACCGCGGGCCAGTGGATCGTCGCGCGGCCGGGCACGCTGACCGGATCGATCGGAGTCTTTACAGGCAAGCTCGTCACCGGCGACCTGTTCTCGAAGCTGCTGGTCAATCGGGAGACGGTCGCCTTCGGCAAGCACGTCACGCTCGAAGGTGACGATGATCCTTTCACCGACGAGGAACGCACGATCGTCCAGCAAGAGATCGGCCGGGTGTACGAGCTGTTCCTCGATTCGGTCGGCTCGTCGCGAAAGATGACGCGCGATCAGGTGGATCCGGTGGCCGGCGGGCGCGTGTGGACGGGCAGCCAGGCCCTGGAGCGGAAGCTGGTGGACGAGCTGGGCAGCGTCGAGGCGGCGGTGCGCAAGGCGCGGAGCCTGGCCGGGCTCACAGACACGACGCCGGCGCGTGAGGTGAGGGCGCCGCGGAAGGCGGTGCCGCCGCGCGCGATGCCGACCGCCGCGGGCCTGCTCGGCTACTTGCTAGAGGGGATCGGCCTCCTGAGCCGGGCGCCGGCCCTCGCGGTGATGGAGTTCGTCCCCACCGACACGCTCTAAGCGATCGGCTTGTGATTCCGTGCGTTTGACGCCGACGGCTTGCATCACGGACGCTTGAGGGGCGCCGCTGACGCCAAACGGTCGGAATTCGCGAATCAGGACGGCCGGTTGGCGACCAGAAGCTCGAGCGAGTCGACCAGGCGCGGGCCTGGGCGGTTGAAATA
>CATPBF010000155.1 GCA_955652585.1 Candidatus Dormiibacterota bacterium
CGGGGCTCGCCGCTGTCATGTCGCCGCTCGGGGCGGATACGGCGAAGCATCGGTCCTCTTTGAGGACGGCGCGCGTCAGGAGGTGCGCGCCTGGACCGGGGCAGCCTGCGGCTGCGAAGCTTCGAAGGCGGGTCTCGTGCCGATCGCGTAGCCGGTCCACTGACCCCGGGCGAGAAGGTCGACGGCCATCGCCTCGAGGTCGCGCACCCGCTGGTTGGCCCTGATCGCCTCGCGGATCGAAAGGATGCCGACCGCGGGATGGCGCTTCTCGATCACGTGGCGGAGCATGTTCAGGTGCGCGTTGTCGGGCACGCCCGGTTCGCGGATCCTGCGCACCGCGGCGCGCACGGTCGCCTGCGTGCCGTCGATCGCCTCGCCGCGCCCAAAGTCGAACTTGTAGCTGGGGCTGCGACCGCCCGAGCGCCGCTCGCCGCTGAGCTTGATCCACTTCGCGTTCTCGGCGCCCTTCCCGGCGTCGATCACCAAACGGACCGAGCGGCCGTGGTACGGGAAGCTGCCGTTCATGCGCGCGTAGCTCTCTCGCTGTCCTTGCATGCCCTCGTGGCGCCCGACCAGCAGCGGTGATGCGGCGTCCAGGTGGATGTGGTCGATGGGTGTGAGCAGCGAGATGATCGCGAAAGCGTGGGGGATGAGGTCCGCGATCACGCCGATGTCGGCGGCCGCGCCGGTCAGCGGCTGCTCCTCGAGGATCTCGATCCGGATCTCTTCGACGCTTTCGAGGAAGTCGCGAAGCGTCCTCTCCTCGGTGAGAAGCAGCTGCAGCAGGCGGACCTCGAGCTTGAAGTAGTAGTGGTCCGCGGCGACGATCTCAACGCCACCAGGCGCGGTGTCTAGGAACTCGCGGTAGGCCTCGGGCGGAGCGCCGAGCGGTTTCTCGATGAGCACGACGTCGCTCAGGTCGTACCAGAGTTTGAGCGTCGGCAGGTGCGTGGCCGCGGGCGTGACGACGTACGTGATCACGTATGAGCTGGACTCCAGCTCGCGCTCCAACTGGTCGCGCGCAGGCGACCCGGGGCTGTCCCAGTAGAACGCGTCGCCATGGCCGCGCACGTCTTCTTCTTTGGTGCCGATGCGTTCCCGCGCCCCTGGCGAGTCCTGCTCGACGACATGGGTCCGGAAGTTGAAGAACTGCTTCAGAGTCAATAAATGCTGGTAAGCCTTCTGCCCCCACTGGCCGAACCCGATGAGCACGAAGTCTTTCTGTAGGTGCCGCTCCTCCTCAGCCAGGGCGTGGAGGCGTGCGTTCTTGATCGCCACCGCGGCTTGAAGCGCGAGTCCCTGCGCGCGCTGGACTTCGTCGGGCGTGAATGCGCGCAGCCGGTCACGCTCCGCGAGCACGGCGGCGCCGATCGATTGCCCGTCCGCTACCAGCGGGAGCGCGAGCAGCGAGCGCACGCCGAAGGCACGCGCGTAACCGGGGCTCACCAGGCCGCTGGTGGCGGTGTCTTCGATGACCACCGGCCGGCCGCCGTCGAGCACCTCGAAAAGGAATGACGGCTCGGAGCGCTCGCCGTGCTGGCGCCGCCACAGATCTTCCTGCTCGGATGCAGCCGCGCCGAACCAGCCCTCGCGATCCTCTTCATACAGCGCGATCTGGCACATCGAAGCGTCGACCAGGCGCGCCATGTTCTGCGCGACAAGGCGGAGCGTCTGGTCGAGGTCGATCGACGAGGCGATCGCGCGGCTGATTTCCGCGCTCAGCTCGAGCTGTTCGCCGTGGCGCCGGGTGTCTTCGTAAAGGCCCGCAGTTTCCACGGCCATTGCCACCTGGGCGGCCGCCGCGCGCAGCGCTTCGATCTGGCCCCAGTCCGGCCTGCGTTCGTACGAGCGGTGGTAGCCGACCTCGAGCGCGCCGCTGGCGATGCGGGTCGGGTCCGAGCCGAAGGGCAGGAAGATCCGGATCAGGTCGGCGTGGCCGCCGCTCTCGAAGACCTCGCCCGCGAGCGTGAACGGCGCCTGGCCACGAGCAGGGCGGCGATCGTCATTCCCTTTCGTCTCACCGATGAGGCAGGCGGCCACGTGGGCCCGGGTGGTGCCATCGCTCCAGACCACGGGCACGTCGACCCACGTCGCGGACTCGGGGATGGTGCCACTGATCACGTCTCCACGGTCCGACTCCACGCCGGCCCCGAGCGCTCCGACGACAGCCGCCTGCCGGCTCCGTGCGACGTAAACGAGGACGTCGTCGGCGGCGAGCTCACGCTCTTCCTCGAGCGCCCATCGGGGCACACGCTTGTGAGTGGAGTGGGTTTCTGTCGCCGAGATATTCGCGGTCGTCGCGGCGCCGGCGGCCATGCGCACGACCGTGGTGCCGTTTTCGCGCTCGTCGAGCAGGTAAACAGTCGCGAAGTTGAAATCGAACTCGGGCACCGAGGCGTCGGTGAGGTGGCCCGCGACGGCGTCGAGAACAGCTTGCTTGCTGGAGCCTGGGCGCAGCATCGCAGTGGTCATGTCGCCGAGCGCGCTCAAAAGCCGGTTGCTGTGCTCCAGGCCGGCGATGAGCAGGCGGCTCGCCAGCGCGGCGCCGATGAGGTCCGCGCCGGCTTTCAGGAGGAGGTCGGTCGGAGGCGGGCGTCTGGCCGTCGCGAGTGGATCGCGGCTCAGCACCACCAGGTATCCGTGGGGCTCCTCGTCGTTGCCGAGCGGATACGTGGCGACCACGTGAAGCTCAGCGGCAGCGGTCCCCGCGGCGACCGCTTTGCTCAAGACCGATTCCCATGAGGCCGACTGATCGTGGCGCTCGACACGTGGCGGCGCCGCGACCGGCGCGTGCGCGGTGACCAGTTCCAGGCTGCCGCGCTGCGCCGCGAACTGATAGATGGCCGCGGCGTCGAAATCGCTCGCGAGGAGCAGGTCGGCCAGGGCGATCGACAGCAGGCGGCGGAGCTCTGCGGCGTCGGTCTTCGGGTCGCCGATCGGCTCGGTCAGCAGCGATGTCAAACGGCCGAGGCCTTCCAGGGCGGAGCGCTCCGAGTCGGCGAGCACCCCCTGGATCGCCGTCGCGGCCGAGTGGGCGCGGCGCTCCAGCTCCTCGAGCTGGGCGGCATCCGGCACGCGTTCGCGCGTGCGGTAATTCAAGTAGACGAGCCCGAGCAGCCGGTCGCCCGCCAGCAGAGGGAGCCCGATCGTCGACTGGACCTGATAACGGCGGATGAATGTGCTGTCGATCTCGGAGGGAGCGTCGCGCGCGACCAGCTTCTGCCGCGTGATCGTCAGCCAGACCGTCGATCCGTAGTGATGGACGCCCAGCTCGTCCGGGACCTTGCCTTGTTGCTTGTCGCCCAGGTAGCGGTCCAGCTGCTGGCTCATGTCAGCCAGAGAGTCCAGGAGGCTTTCCTGCGGCTGGCCGGTGGCGAACGGGGCGTAGTACTTCCGGCTCGCCTCTTCGTAGAGGAAGATGGAGACGATGTCCGCGCCTGAGGCGTGCTGCATGTCGGCGACGACGCCGCGAAGCACGGCTGCCAGACCGGACGTAGTTTCGAGCGGCGCAGCCATTTCTGCACCCGCATCATAGGTCGCTGTCAACTCCCTCTCCCCGCAGGGGAGAGGGTTAGGGAGAGGGGCGTGAAGCACCATTAACCAGCCTCGGCCTGAATATCCGCGGCCTTCGCTGCGTCGCAGCGACTGGTTGAACCTGAACGGCGAGTGGGAGTTCGGCGCCGGCGAGGCGCGGAAGTTCAACCGCAGCATCATGGTGCCGTTCGCGCCTCAGGCCCAGCTCTCCGGCGTCGGCGTGTGGGAGCCGAGGGACGTCGTGTGGTACCGGAGGCGCTTCGACGCACCGTCATCAGACCGCTTGCTGCTGCACTTCGGCGCTGTCGACTACCGCGCCACCGTCTGGGTGAACGGGGAAGAGGTCGCGCGCCACGAGGGCGGCCACACGCCGTTCGCGGCGGACGTCGGCCACGTGGTTCGCGAGCACGACAACGAGCTCGTCGTGCGCGTCGAAGACCCTCTAGCCGACAAGACGATCCCACGCGGGAAGCAGCACTGGAAGGAGACCTCAGAGTCGATCTTCTACACGGCCACGACCGGGATCTGGCAGACCGTGTGGCTCGAGCCACTGCCGGCTCGCGCCATCGAATCGCTGCGCATCGCGCCTGACTTCGACGCGCGCGAGGTCGAGTTCGAGATTGGCGGCGAGGGACCTAAGCACGTGGCCGTCACGTTCAACGGCAGACCAATCGGCGATTGGAAGGGAGATGGCACCAACGGGCGCATCAGCCTTGAAGAATTCCACGCCTGGAGCCCTGAGGACCCAAAACTGTATGGACTCGAAGCGTGGTGCGGGTCAGACCGCGCGACGAGCTATTTCGGTTTGCGAAAAGTCGAGACCAAAGACGGTCGCTTCTGGCTCAACGGCCGGCCATATGTGCAGCGCTTGATCCTTGACCAGGGCTACTTTCCCGGAGGCCTGCTGACCGCCGCCTCCGACGGCGACCTGCGGCACGACATCGAGCTTGCAAAGTCGATGGGATTCAACGGGGCGCGCAAACATCAGAAGGTGGAGGACCCGCGCTGGCTGTACTGGGCCGACACGCTCGGGTTCGTCGTGTGGGGCGAGATGCCGAACTTTCACGAGCATTCCGCTGCGGCCGAATCGAGGCTGGTGTCGGAGTGGACGGAGGCGGTGCTGCGCGACCGCGATCACCCTTCGATCGTGGCATGGGCGCCCCTCAACGAGAGCTTCGGAATGGCCGGTGTGGAACCAGGGGCGCAAGCGCAGTTTCAGAACCGGCTGTACCGGCTCACGCGTGAGCTCGACGGCACCAGGCCCGTCGTTTCGAACGATGGCTGGGAGCACGCGCTCACCGATATGTGCACGCTCCACGACTACGCTGGGGCGGACGTCCTTCGAAGTCGTTACCGCAGCCTCGAGACCACACTCGATCCGAAAGCGCGCGCAGAGCCGCCGTTCCTGCCGGGCTTCTCGTATCGGGGTGAGCCGGTGATGGTCAGTGAGTTCGGAGGCGTGGCGCTCGTGGGCTCGACGGGCTTTGGCTGGTCTCAGGCCGTCGACTCGGAGGCGCTCCTCAATACATATCGCAGCCTGGTCGAGGCGCTGATGGCAGCGGGGCCGGTGGAAGGCTTCTGCTACACCCAGCTCACCGATATCGAGCAGGAGCAGAACGGCCTGCTGACCTTCGACCGCCGCCCCAAGGTCGCACCCGAGCTGCTCCGGAAGGTCACCGAGACCCCGAAGCAGTACTAGGAATCCCCTCTCCCATAAGGGGAGAGGGTTAGCAGAGGGGTGCGCCGGGAGC